>CAVFIT010000058.1:0-11544 GCA_963622735.1 Phocaeicola dorei
AAAAAATTCTATAATAAGTTATTTACTAGAAATCCATATTTATCATTCATTTTATATGGACTTACTGGAGATGAAGATTTTAGTAAATATGATTTAAGTAAGTATCAAAAAGGATGTATGGATGAAGCTTTAATATCATTTGATAACATTTTATCTACATTAGATAAAAAACATGCAGATATTTTATTAAAAGATCTAACTTCTAGCCATGGTTTCTATATTGAATTAGATGATTATTTTAATAGTGTAGAATTATTAATTTTAATGACAATGGGTGGATTAGCTGATATTAATGGTGTTACTTCTTCTAAAAAAGCTGACTATATTGCCTTATTTTCAACAGGAATAAAAAGTGCTGATTTTAAAATGTATAACGTTCCTGATCCAATTAGATTATTTGATGAAAAAGAAATTAATGATGCATTTAATAAAATTAATAAATATGGATTATTTGTTGAAGAAAATGGAAATATTACATTAACTAGACAAGGTCATTATTTTTGTAGATGTGTTACTATACTAATTGCAACTACCCCAAAAGATGATTTAAATAAATAGTTTAAGAAGTCTCTTCAATAGAGACTTTTTAAGTTCAATTTTTGTATTATAAAAGACTATTAATTATAAGAATCTATTTGAAATTCATCTTATTTTTAATAGCCTTTTTGATTTGATTAATTATTTCTTAAGTTCTATTTCTAATAAATCGACTAATTCAGTCATTCTAGAAATAACTGCATTGAATGTATCTAATTTAGTAAAATCAACTCCTGCTTTTTTAACCTCGTTAATAGGAAAATCTGATCCACCTTCTTTTAATAAAGAAGTGTATTTTTCAAAAGCGTTAGGAAGATTATTTTTTACATTAGAATAGAATTGTAAACTTGCTGCAAAACTTGTTGCGTATTGATACACATAAAATGGTGTATAGAATAAGTGAGGGATATAAGCCCAGACATATTTTTTAACTTCTTCTAAAGTGATATCTATTCCATAATATTGATTATATAATTCAATCATTTTATTAGATAAAACTTCATGATCTATAGGTTGACCTTGTTCTACTAATTTAGCAATATCATATTCATAGTTTGCAAATAATGTTTGTCTATAAAAAGTTGAGCATATTTCATCGATTGCTTTTTGAAGTAAGAAAATTCTATCTTGTTTAGATAAATTATCAGACTTAAGTAAGTAATCTAATAAATTGTGTTCGTTAAATGTCGATGCTATTTCAGCTACAAATATTGTGTAGTTTTGCTTTGTAAATGGTTGATTTTCCATTGAATATAATGTGTGAATAGAATGCCCTGCTTCATGAGCAACAGTAAAACAATCATCTAATCCACCATCAAAATTTAATAATATATATGGATGAATATCTCCTCCACCATTAGAATAAGCTCCACTTCTTTTTCCATCTTTAGGATATACATCTACATATCCTTCTTTTAATACTTCATGTGCTTTTTGTTGGAAATCATCAGGAAAATGTTTAATTGAATCAAAGAATAAATCTCTAGCTTGTTCATATGTGTATTTTTTATCACTTTTTGCAAGTTCTAAAAATCTATCAAAAGATGAATGATTTTCTAAATGTAAATATTCTTTTCTAAGCTTGTAATATTTCTTTAAAGGTGTTGACCCTTCTTTAGCAGTTTTTATTAAGTTATAAAATACTTCACATGGAATTTTATTAGAAAATAAGTGTTCTTCTAAAATAGAAGAGTAGTTTCTTGCTTTCATTGTAGCAAGCTCACTTTGTAATACTAAATTATAGATTTGAGCATAAGTAACTTTATGCTTTTCATAGTAAGAATATAATCCTTTAAAAATAATCATTCTATCTTCTTCGGATTTAGCATCTTTTATTAAATTAATCCAGTTAGACATATTAACTTTAACTTTATTACCATCTTTTAAACTAACTTCACTTGGAGTAAAATCTGCTACAGATAGTGTAGAATATAAATCTCCGCCTTGATTTAAACTAGAAGTATAATTTAATAGTTTTTCTTTATCAGAAGAAAGAATATGTTCTTGATTATGGAATAATTGTTCAAAAGAATAATCATATTCTTTTAATATGTCATTTTTAGCTATAAAATCTTTAACTTTTGTTTCCCCTATAGCTAAAACTTCAGGATTTTCAAAAGCTAATTTTTCTCCTAGTTCTCTTACTGCTAGTTCTACTTTAGCTAAATCTTGACTTGCTTTAACATCTTTTTTATTTAAATCTGATTTAGATGCAGCATACATATATAATTTGTTAATTAGTTTATTCATATCCTTTGATAAAACAAAATAATCTACAAAGTCTTTTTCATTATGTAATTTACCTTGATAAGAAGAAAGTTTATTTCCTATCTCTTTAATTGATTCTATATCTTTATAAAATAAGTCTTCACTTTTATAAAGCTTTGTTAAATCCCAGTTATAATTCATATTAATCTTACACTCCTTTTTAATTATCTGATCTTGAAAAACTATTTTTCATCTTCATACTTGTTTCATATAGTAATTTATCTAATAACTTATCAGTTTGATTTTGAACTGAATCACTTAATTCTTTATTAGCTTTTTTCAAAATAGAAACATCTTTAGTATCTAAATATAATTTATCATATTTATTAATTAATTCATGATTAGTTGTCATTGTAGAATTTTGATATCTTTCTATATAAATACTAGTAGCATTAAAATGCATATCCCCAAGTACTGAACACAATCTACTTTGCCAATAGAAATTATTAGTATTAACTTTTGAAGTAGTATTAGATAAATACAAAGGAATTGAATCTACATTTGTATAAACAGGAATAAATGTATTAAATACATTACAAGCAAAGCTGACCCATTGAATAGCTTGTATTTGCTTAGGTAAATATCCTCTAATTTGTGAAATACACATTGTACTTGTTCTATTTATACCAATAGGACGATAAATTCCTTTTTCAGATGAATTTATCTTTGAATATTGATTATATGGTGTACCCTGATAGTAAGAAGCTAATACATATTTAACATCTTCAATAGTAACTTTATTTAATGGTTTAACACTAAAAGGAATATTATCACTAGTAGGAGTTAATTTCATTCTATCAACAATATCTTTGTTAAAATAAGAGACACCAAACCAAGCACGAGGTGTATTGTAAACATGATCTGAATCAGAATGACTACCTAGGCTAACTCTTGGATTAAATGAAGAATCTAAACTTAAATCAATATGATTTGATTTAATAAAATCTAACATATCTTTAGAACAAATATAGTTTTCTTGTTTTCCTAAACCATCTTCAAAATCAAAATTATCTATAAATAATTGATTAGGTATAACACTTACATGATCATCTTTTAATTTAACAGCGATATAATGATGACCACCAATAGTTTCTAAATACCAGACATCATCTTTATCGGCAAATACAATACCATTAGATTCGTATGTACCATATTCTTCTAAGAGTTTACCTAAACGATAAACTCCTTCTTTAGCCGATTTAATATAAGGTAAAACTAATACTACAATATCTTCTTCACCTATTCCACCCATTTTTGTTTTATTAGGAATATATTCAACTAAAGGATCATAGGCTAATACTAATGGATTAGAAGTTATTGTTTCTGTAGCAGTCATAGTAACATTTTCTTTATTAATTCCACATGCAGGCCAAATACCATATTTAGTATTTACAGTAGGTGTCATTGTATATCCAATAGGGTTATCAGGTAATTGAATAGTTACTTTTGAAATTTTAGATTTATATATTTTAGGTTGTTTTGATGGATCTACATAAACTAATTTTTTAATAGCAAATTGTCCAGATGGATTATCATCGTTTCTTGCTATTAAAGTAGAACCATCATAACTTGCTTTTTTACCAACAATAACAGTTGTACATGCCATTTTTATTTTCTCCAATCTATTTCTAATATTATTTTAAACTCATAAAGAAAAATAATCATTAAAAATGATTACAAATTGAAGTGAACCCCAAAAGTTGGACTAAGGAATTAGAAAGACTTAAGGGGTTCACTTCAATAAACATAGACAAAAATAATCTAGAATAATTTTATAAATTAATAGTGTAATAATTAAATCTTCCTAGTTTAGTCTCGTTTATTAGATTCATAGATTTAAATTTATTTAATACATATATCAATGTACGTTTTGAAACATTAGTTTCACTTATTATCTCTTTATTTGAAACTCCAAAATTAGAAAAAATAGTAGATTCACTTATTATTTTATAAATCTTTTCTTCTGATTTAGACATTTTAAAAGGAATATTTATATTAGTTATTGTTTGCTTAAATGTATTCATTTTTTTAATTTGATTTTCTATCTCATCAATTAAAATTAATAACATCGTTTCTACATATGTATTTAAACAACCAAATTCATATTGATCATTTCCCTGCTTAAAAGCTTTGTAATATTTATCTTTATGATGATGAAAAGAAAATGAAACAACAAAAGAAAAATAACTTTTAGTTTCATAATAAAGTTTATTTGAAAAT
Organism: Phocaeicola dorei; assembly: GCA_963622735.1. Taxonomy (GTDB): domain Bacteria; phylum Bacillota_I; class Bacilli_A; order RFN20; family CAG-288; genus Scatoplasma. Next base: position 4,525 of record CAVFIT010000058.1, read on the forward strand.
AAATATCTTCCAGTTCTACCATTACCATCATAGAAAGGATGCACATATTCAAAAATAAAGTGACTTAATATTAATTTTGAAAATATTTCAATATCAGAATTATATAAATCAACGAATTCATTCATATATTTTATTATATTTTCTTCCCCATTTATTCCATAATGAATAGGTTTTATACCATTTGAAATATAGACTGAATTTTTTCTAAAATATTTTCCATCTACTAAATCAGCTTTATCAATACTATCTTTTAAAACTATATCGTATAATTTTCTAATATCTATGCAACTAGTAATATTTTCACCTTGTGTTTGTAAAAGATGTTTATATGCATTAGAAATTGAGATAACCTTTTTATCTTTTGAAGATGAGGCATCATTAATTATTTTAAAAATATCATGTTTAGTAGAATATATATTTTCTATTTGATTAGTAGATTCAATTTCGTCTATTAAAAAAGATTGAATTATCTGTTTTTTAGAAAAATCAGTAAATGAATTTATAATATAATCAAATGCTACTAATTTCTTATTCGCATTTAAAATTAGATCTAATATATATGGAGTTTGAAAATAAAAGAATTTCTTATCAAGTAAAAAAATCGTATTATCAGATTGCTTTAATTTATTAATATAGTTTTCAAAATCATTTTTATTCATCTTGAAATAATTCGATTTTATATCCATAATTGCACCTCTAATGTTATTTTATTATTTTCAAGTGCAATTTTCAATATTTTTTGCACTTGTGCAAAAATAGTAACTTTTTTAGTCACTATAAATATCCGTGTGATTATTATGGTTTTGTATTGTAATAATTTATTCAAACGATAAAAAAAGTAGTTACCAAATTAATGATAACTACAATTTCTAAATTAATTAATTTTAATAAATATCAATTTAAATTATTGAACGCTGGAAATTAAGAAATAATAATTATATGCATCGTTATTTGTAAATGACCAATATTCATCATTATTCCAATACCAATGGCTTTCAGCATATCTTGCCCATGAAGCGATTTTTTGAGTTCCTAATGAAGTTCCATTACTACCATTTATAAATTTTCCTTCAAATGTTTTTCCTGCCCAACAAGAAGCTTCATTTTTACCTCTATAGTTATATTCACTATTTAAAGTGAAATAATCTCCTGAAGGATTTCCTTTTGCTTCACAATTTAATTTCAAAGAAGAATCACTACTATTTAAATCTCTTTCAGATCTATCACTAGTTAAAATACGATAACATGATGTATCCATTTTTTTCATTGAGTATAAAAATTCAGCAGCTGAAATAGCTTTTGAAGAAATAACGTTTGCTGATTCTAAATAATGAATATAATCACTTTTATCTGTAATTGAACCAGTTTTTAATAATAAATTCCATCTTGTTGAAATTTTTAAATGACTTGCTTCAGTTATAGCATTGTGTTTAGATAAATCATCATCACTACTTTTAATAGTAGCTCCATCTAATTCTAACTTTTTAGTATTAAAATTTACTTTTAATGAACAATTATTACCTGGATTTGAATAAGTAGTAGTATATTTACTTGAATAAAATCCACCTTCTAAAGTAGAAGAAGTAATAAATGAATAACTATCAGCTTTTTGAGTATTTTCAGTATATGTTTTTTGAATTAATGTTCTTGTAGATTTATAATCTTTTTCTAATTCGGATGCATCATAACTTGCAAATGCACATGCTTGGGATGCAATAGCTGTATTAATATCTAATGTTTTTAAAAGATTTGTAAATATTGAGCGGACTAATGGCTTAATTTCACTTTGGAAATTATACATATATTGAAGACGAGATATATAAGTATTGACAATAGAAGTCTTACTATTTAAGCCACTTAATCTTTCAGCATAATCAATCATTAAATTACGTAATTCTTGTGCTTTATCTTTATGGGAAGAGAAATAAGACTTATAGAAACTTTCAATAATTCTAACTTGAATAAGGTTAGCTAAATCATCAACTTTTAAATCACTAGGTACACTCTTATTATTAGTTAAGGCATTAACAATATCTTTTTTCAATTCATCAATAAAACCTGTTTGAACAACATTGTTATTTTGAGCTAAATGCTTTTTAGCGTTAGTAAAATCGCTTAAACCAACTTCAAAATTATACTTACTAGAATCATTTAATTCAGTTAATGGAGTAGAAGTATATGCACCTTTACTATCTTTAGTTAATACTAATTTAATAGTATTAGGTTTATTAACAAAGTCTTTATAATAATTACCTAATTCATCTGCTAAGTTTCTATTAAAGGTATTAATTTTAGAAATACTATTAGTTGCAAAATCGTTAATTGTAGAATTTAAAATATTTAAATTTGCTTGATCGACATTTGCGTTAACTCTAACAATTTCATCTGCTAAATATTGAGTGTTTTTATCGATTTTTTTACTTAAATCATCAATCTTATTATCTACTTCTTTTAATTTATCCATTACATCTTTAATTGTGGCTTCTTTAGCTCCAAAGTTTTCACCAATTGAAGTAAAAATTCCCATAATACCACCAACAACTGCAGCAGCATTTTCACTAGCTCCACCTGCCAAAATCATTGCAATATTACTAATAAGTTCTAAAGTAAACTTACCACCATCTTCCCAAGTCATTCCTTTAGAAACATAATTTTCTTCAAAACTAGCTTGAGGATCTTTACTTGAATTTTTATTTTCTTCATACTTATTTACAATCATGAAATTATTAGAGCTTGTTATAGAAGAATGTAATAACATACCATAATTATTTGAAACTTCACCATTAGTATTAGCTGCTTTTTTAGTACTAGAAGAAGATTGATTACCTTCAAAGGTAATATTAAATCCATCTTGATCATCTAAATTCTTAATATTTAAAACCTTTACTGAAGCTTTCTTTAAAACTTCATAATCAGCGTAATTTTTATTAGAATTTTCAAGTTCTTGTTTTACTTTATCAATATCAAAGACAATTACATCTTTTTCACCAATTTCATAATCAAAAATTTTAACATCTGTGTCTGCACTAAATGTTTGAGTATTATCTTCGTTTTGATTAAGGATTGCGTTCATAGATACAAAATTAGCCATTTCTTCTTTTGAATATGCCCACTTTTTAGAATCAGTGTTTCCACATGAAGATAAACTAGCAGTTAAACCAAGAGCAAGAGATGTTACTACTAACAAATTTATTTTATTTTTCATAAGTTAACTCCTTTAAACCGATTAATTATACCATGAAAAAAAATCAGTTAAAATAATTATATTAATTATTTTTTAAAAATATAAAACATTCCTTTTGTGCTTAATTAACGTTATTACTTAATTTATAAATAAGTAATATTTTAATTGTATATGCAAAATATAAAATTAGAAACTAAAAGGTATATATTATTTATTAACAGAGGCCTTTTTCGATTGTTTAAATTGATTTACTTTTAAACTTACTAGATTATCTAATTTTACTATTCCTATAAATACAATAGGAGCGCATATTACATATGATAATAAAGTCATCCATTCAGTAAAGTTATATCCTTTATATAAAGATAAATTAAATATATCTTTAACTACTAAACTAGCTTGATCTTTAACTGATCCTGCTTGTTTAATATATCCTGGATTTAAGAAAATATCAGGTAAGGCTAAAGCTAAAAAAGCTGAGCAAGCTACACCTATAATAAATACTATAAGCGTATATCTTTTTATAGGCATACATATCTTAAATAAAATAATTAAACCTGCTATAGTGACACATAATACAATTAATGAAGTGTAATTAGAAATAGGTACAAATTGATTAACTAATACAGGAATTAATGCAGATAATGCCATAAATAAACCATAAGCAAACGATTGTCTTAATACTCTTGTAGCAAAGTTATTATCTACAGCTTTAGGGTTTGTATTTTGAACTGATAATAATAAACCGCATAATGCTATAGAAATAAATTCGTATATTAATATAGCTTCTAGTTCAATAGGAAGTCCTTGAGTTAAAAATAAACTAATAAAAGAGAATATACCGATAAAATAAGTCTTAGTTAAAAATAACAATATAGATCTTTGAATATTTGTAACTACTCTTCTACCATGTTTTAAAACTAATGGTAAATGATTAAAATCATCATCAAGTAAAACTACATCTGAAACAGCTTTAGTAGAATCTGCTCCACTTTTTAAACCTATAGAACAGTTAGCTTGACGTAAAGATGTAACATCATTAACACCATCACCAACATATCCTACTAAATTTCCTTTTAGTTGTAAGCATCTAATAATTTCTTGCTTTTGATCAGGAGAAGTTCTTCCAAATATTGTGTATTTATCACATATTTGCTCTATTTCTTCTAATTTAACACTTTCCATAGATATGTATTTTTCATATCCTACTACACCTGCATCTTTACTAACATTAGAAACAGTTAGTGGATCATCACCACTAATGATTTTTATTTTAATATCTAATGAATCAAAATATTTTAATGTATCGCTAATTCCTGTTCTTAATTCGTCTTTTAAAAGGATAATCCCACATGCTTCACCATTTAAACTTAAGCCTAATACTCTATAACCTTGAGAAGAATATTTTTTAGCTTGAGATATAGAATCTTCATCTTTAAATACATATTCAGGAGCACCTAAGCATGTAACATCCTCATTTGTATAATAAACTTTAGAGCATTTACTACTAGATGAAAACTCTTCTTTAGATTTAATTTCTTTTTGTTCTCCTTTATTAAAATATTTTTTTAAGGCTAAAGATGTTTTATTATCATCATCAAAAGCATGTAAATGAGAAAATAAATAATTAGAATCTATCTTTTTAAGCTCAATATAATCAGATAATACAAAATTTTGAGTAGTTAATGTACCTGTTTTATCTAAGCATAGCATATTAACTCCACTTAGATTTTCTATAGCGTATAATTCTTGTACCATTGTTTGTTTTCTACCTAGATCTATAATAGATTTAGATAATGTAATTGTTGATAATAAAATCATACCTATAGGAATCATACCTACAATAGTAGCGCTAGATTTAGTAATTACATTTAAAGTAAATACCCAGTGACTTCCACCTTCTAAAGAAGTACCAATATAATATGTTTTTAATCCTACTAATAGTCCTAATGGAATTAATATAAAAATCAATATCTTCAAGATTTTATGAATATTTTCTAATAATTTACTCTTTTTCTTTTTAATAGAAGATACTTTATTTTCTAGTTTAGCTATATATCTGTCATTTCCAACTTTTGAAGCAAGTAATATTCCACTTCCACTAATTACAAAACTCCCTGATAGTAATTGATCACCTATTTTTTTAGTAACAGGTTTACTTTCTCCTGTTAAATTAGATTCATTAACTACTAATTCACCTTCTTTTAAAATCATATCGCATGGGATATCATCTCCACCTTTTAAAATAAGTGTATCCCCTAATACAATATCTTGAATTAATATTTCTTGCTTATTTCCATCTCTAATTACTCTTGCTTTAGGATCAGAAATAATTTTCATTTTTTCTAAAGTATGTTTACTAATTTCTTGAGATACAATACTAACACCTGCATTAAAAAAGATTGTTAGTAAAAAACCATATTTAGTAATAGGAATATATTTTAAACCATCTTTATAAAATAATTGAAAACATAAAAATATAATTCCTACTATGTATAAAATAATATTATAAAAAGTGAATAAAGATTCACATACAATTTGTAAATGTGATTTACCTTTTACTTTAGAAATATAATTGTATTTTCCTTCTTTTTTTAAAGACTCTACTTGAATAGAAGATAAACCTTTTTTATACAAATTATCCATTATTTATTCCCCTTTTTTTGACATTGTTTACATAATCCATAAATAATACTATTTTCATCAATAGTGAAATCATACTCTTTTTCTATTTTTTCAGATATATCCTCAAAAGGACAAAAATTAATTCTTATTTGTCTTTTACATTTAACACACTCTAATAAATGGTAATGTTTCTCACTTACTAAAGTATAATAAGCTTTAGAATCTATACTAGATATTTCTTTTTTTACTATGTTGTTATTTTCAAAAGCTTGTAAAGTTCTATAAACAGTAGATATGTTTATATTATTATCTTCTTTTCTAACTATTAAAAATAAATTGTCCGCACTTATAGGTGTGTTAATTTGTTTTAATGTTTTAATGATAAGTTCTCTTGCTTTAGTGTTTTTTAATTTTTCCATATCTTTAAGTTTATTCTTTTTTACTTAAATAATCAATTTTTACTTGACTATTTATATTAGTATCTATATATTATTTAATGCAATTGCAAATTATTTGCAATTAGAATTATATTAAATAAGTTATGAAAATAAAAATAAGTCCATTAATTTTATTATCTTTATTAACTTCATGTAGTTCCTCTTCTAATTCCACTTATAAAGTATCTACATCTTTTGCCCCTCTATATGATTTTACAAAGAATATAGTTCAAGATAAGATGGATGTAATTAATATAGTAGGAAATAATGAACCTCATGGATTTTCTTTTAACGACCCTAAAAAAGCTGCATTTACTGAAAAAGCTGATTTAGTAGTAAGCTATGGACATACTATTGATACTTGGATAGATTCAATTAATCCTTCTAAGACTTTTAATTGCACTTCAAATATAGATTTTATTAAATCAAATAACGTAGAAGATCCTCATGCATATTTATCTATTCCTAACGCTTGTATTATGATTCAAAATATTTGTAATAAAATAGTTGAAATAGACCCTCAAAACAAAGAGTTTTATATTACTAATACTAACAATTACATTTATAAATTAAATGATTTACATAATGAATATATATCTAAATTTAATTCTAATTTATCTAGTAAAATTATATTAACTTCTCATGAAGCATTTAATTATTTTGCCTCTAGTTATAATTTATCTCAAATTGGAATTGCAGATATCGCAAATAACGACGTTACTGCTAGTCAAATTAACAAAATTGTTAATTTAATTAAAGAAAACAATATAAAAA
>CAVFIT010000059.1:0-708 GCA_963622735.1 Phocaeicola dorei
CATTAAAAAGGACTGTTGTCCAACCTATTTATTGTCTAGGTTTTTCAACAGCCCCATTTTCTTTGCATAGAATTTTAGGCGTATCTTAGATAATCTTTGATATCTACATCAAAATCATTTCCAACTTCATTTAGATCAATTGTAGTTTTACTATAATAAAAAGTTGTTTTATCATTTGTATCTACATATGGAATAGATAAATATGCAAGTAATGTATTAGAGTTAGCATGAATACCTATAATATCTTCTTGTTTTTTATCATAAGATCTAATAACAAATGAAAGGTTAGTATTTGAGGTAAAATCAGTTGGTTTAGTTAATATAAATTCAGAATTTGTATATTTAGAATATAAAGTTTTTGCGTCATTTCCAGATATAGTTTTAGATTGAGGTGTTACACTAGAAGCATATATATTACTTGTAAGTGTAATATAATATAAATCATCCACAGATATAGGAAGTGAAAGTAATACGCTAGGTATACAATAACTAAAAGAAATAGTATTTGATGAAATTAAGCTAGAATTATTATTTACTTGATTATAACTTACTAATAATAGTAAAGGTAAAATAGTAAGGAGCAAATATTTTTTTCATAATGCTCTCCCTTTTTTAACATATTTTATTTTAATTACAGATAAAATTTGTTTTTTTCATTTAATATGATAGTTGTAAAAGCAAATTCGATTTTAAGTAATAAACTGCATT
>CAVFIT010000059.1:718-4335 GCA_963622735.1 Phocaeicola dorei
GCATTTTAGTTATATAAATAAAATTAATTTATCAAAAAAATAAAAAAATTGAAATAAAAAAATCCCTGAATTAACAGGGAAATTATTTAGATTAATTACTTAGCTAAAGCTTTTTTAGCTGTATCAACTAAATCAGAGAATGCTTTAGGATCAGAGATAGCGATTTCTGATAACATTTTTCTATTTAAGTTGATGTTTGCTAATTTTAAGCCATTGATGAATCTTGAATAGGAGATATCATTTGCACGGCAAGCGGCGTTAATTCTAGTAATCCAGAGTTTTCTGAAGTCTCTTTTTCTTAATTTTCTACCAACATAAGCATAAGCTAAGGCTTTAATTCTGGCTTCGTTAGCTGTTCTATAAAGTGTATGTTTAGAACCAAAGTAACCTTTAGTAAACTTTAATACCTTTTTTCTATGTGCGTGTTTAACTGTTCCACCTTTTACTCTCATAATTTATCCTCCTAATTATCTAGCGATAAGACGGCTTAAACGTCTTCTATCGGCACGGTTTAATTCACCGGCTTTTCTTAAATGCATCTTTCTTTTGTGTGATTTAGATAAAGCAAGATGTGAAGTATTGGTATTACCATTTTTCATGATTTTGCCAGAACCAGTAACATGGAAACGTTTGGCAACAGCACGTTTTGTCTTTTGTTTTGATTTCATAATTTTTCCTCCAATTAATTTTTCTTTTTAATAGGTGACATATAACAGAAATATTGTCTACCTTCTTTTGTAGGTTGTTTATCTATACTACCATAAGGTAAAAGTAGATCTATCATCTTTTGTAAGGCTTGTTGAGCTACATCGATTTTATCAACCATTCTACCTTTTAAGAAAACTACTAACTTAAGTCTATAACCTTTAGCCATTAACTTAATAGCTTGGTTTGCTTTTGTCTCAATATCATGTTGAGAAGTAAAGGAAGTAATTTGAATTTCCTTTTCTGGATTAGGCTTAGTTTGTTTTGATTTAGCTTCTTTTTCGGCTTTTTTCTTTTCAAACTTATATTTTGAAAAGTTCATAATTTTGCACACTGGTGGTTTTGCACTAGGTGCGATACAGAATAAATCAAGATCTTTTTCATATGCCATTTCAATAGCATCGTTTCTTTTCATTACTCCAATTTTTTTACCTTCTTCATCAACAACTAATACTTGTTGAAAAGGTATGTTTTCATTAACTAAATCTTTATTGACCTTTGGTAATGGTGGTCTTTTAACTATGGGTGTATTGATAAGACTTTCCTCCTTTGAAAAATAAAAGCGGGCATAATAAGCATATGTCCGCAATAATAGTTTAAATTAATTAATTCTATAATTGGCTATTTACCTAATCTTAATTTAGATTCAGGTGCAAGACATATAACTTGGCTTTCCAGGATTTATTTCCTTGGTAATTTTATACTATTAAATGTTTTATGTCAAGCATTTATTTTTAAATAGTGAAATTATGTTGAGGTTTTCAGCCTAATTTTTAGCATAATTTTAGGTTAATATATATTTATATATTAATTTATGATAAACTAAAATGGTTATTATTTATTTTCAAACGAGGGAGAAAAAATATGATTAAAAAATCTAAATTAGCATTAGTATTATCATTAACTGGTTTAATATTAACAAGTTGTAATACTACTTCTAATTCTAGTTCTAGTAGTGATAATTGGTCAAATAATATTACTTCTACTGCTAAAATTAAAATATACAAAGATAATAATTATTCATCTAATGGTAGATTTATACCATCATCTAAAGTTAGTTTAAAATACACTTATAATGATTTATCAGGTACTTTATCAAATAATGAAAATGTCATGCCTAGTATAGGTGATGCTAACTTACTTGTAATTCCAGTGCATTTACCTGGAGGGGATGAATATAAAACTGATAAAGTTAAACAAGACATTCAAAAGGCCTTTTTTGGAGAAGAAAATGATCCTAGTATAGGTTTTAAATCAGTTAAGCAATATTATAAAGAAGCTAGTTATGGTAAATTCAATTTAAATGGTGTTGTTACTGACTGGTTTGATGCGACTTCACTTTGTCCTAGTGAAAAAGATGTAACTCAAGGACAAGGTGGTACAGTTATGAATAAAATCTTAACTGAAGCAGTTAAATGGGCAAGTACTTCTCAAGGTATTAATTTACAAGATTATGATCAAAATAGAGATGGTTCTATTGATGGAATTTATTTAGTTTATGACCATTTAGATTGGACTTGTCAATTAGCTATTGGTAAAGCGAAAGATCCTTCTTATACTGGATCAGATATTAATCAAGCGTTTTGGAATTACACTTATTGGGATTGGTCAACTGATCCAATTAAATATAAAGATCCTTCAAATCCTGCTAGTGATGAAATTCCTACAACTTCTGGTTTTTCTTGGTCTAGTTTTGATATGATGTACACTTCATATTGTCCAAGAGATAAATCTGATGCTCCTATATTAACTGATCTAAGTAATATTAAGTTAGATACTCATACATTTGTTCATGAATTTGGCCATTTATTAGGCTTAGATGATTATTATTCAAGTAGTGATTCATATTATCATCCTGCTGGACAATTAAATATGATGGATCAAAATGTTGGGGATTTAGATTCATATTCAAAGATGTTATTAGGTTGGATTACTCCTAATGTTGTATATGGTACTAGTGAAATTAGTATTGCTAATGTTTCATTAAATAGCGATCATTCAGTTATTGTTATTCCTTCTAGTTATGAAGCTATTTCTGAACAAGTTGAAAAAGCAAACGACAATAATACAATTGATAAATTTACATATCAATTTAATCCATTTAGTGAATATATCATGATTGATTTATATACTCCTGATGGAAATAATACTTTAGATGCATATGGACCTAACTATGTTTATGATAGAAACCCTTTACCTAATAAAGTAGGTGTAAGAATTTATCATATCGATTCAAGAATATTTAAATGTACAGTAGTTAATAATCCTTTAACAGGTGCACAAACTTTACATTATGATTCATCTAATTATGAATGGGATGGAAATATGCTAGAAGATAATCAAGCTATTTTAATGCCGATTTCAAATAATCAATCTGAATCTAGTTCTTTCCAATTACCAGCTTCATTTGATTATTTTGATCAAATTAGACTAATTGAAGCTACTGGTATTAATACATTTGATTCAAATGGATATATGATTAATCAAACTTTATTTAATGAACAATCTGATCCATTTGATATATTAACTTTTGGATATCAATTCTTCCACGCTAATTATTCATTTAATACTGGCGCTGATTTACCATTTAAAGTAAAAGTAGAAGAAATTAAAGAAAGTATATAAAGAAAGGGTAATAAATAAATATGAAAAATAAAAACCAATTAATTTTATTATCAATCAGTTTACTTGGATTAGTTAGTTGTCAACCTAGTTCAAATAATTCTAATTACACTCAATATTTAAATCATAACGCTACTATTGAAATTTCTTCTAGTACTAAAAATGAAACAATAGTTAATCCTAATGATGTTGAAATAAGTGAAACATATCAATCTATTGTTAATAAAAGACAATACAATACACAAGTTTTACCTTCAAGTGGAGATATTAATATATTAGTAGTTCCTGTT
>CAVFIT010000060.1:0-2025 GCA_963622735.1 Phocaeicola dorei
AAGTACCGTGCGAAAATAATTTACTACTATACTAATAAAAAATCAATATAAAAAGCTCTGTCAGTTTTTAACAGAGCCTAATTAGTTATTATATAAATTAGTTAGTAGCTTTAGCCTTAATTAAAACAACTAAATCATTAACAGAAGAAATCTTTCCCATTTCATCTTCGTCAAATTCAAATCCGAATGTTTCTTCAATAGAAATTAAGATTTCAGCTTTATCTAATGAATCAAGACCTAAATCAACTAATTTAGAATCTAATGTGATATTAGCGTTATTAACTTTCTTTTTAACAATTTCTTCTAATTTTTCTACAATTACTTTATCTTCCATAAAAATCTCCTATAAGACATTAAAAATACACCATTATTGTAGCAAGATAGGTGTAAATTAACAAGAAAAAGAGTTAGCAAATTGCTAACTCAATAAATTAACGATGGGCGTTACGTCTAGCTTGTTCACTTTTTAATTTACGCTTTAAAGTTTTCTTGTAGAAAGCATCGTGTTTTTTGCAATCAGCAAGAACGCCAGACTTGTTAACTTGTCTTTTGAAACGACGGAGAGCTTCATCGAAGGACTCGTTTTCACGAACGACAGTTTTAGGCATTAAGTAATCACCCCTTTCATTGAGTTTGCCAATACTATAGCCTTATAATTATACGTTGTTTTAATTAAACATTCAATAAAAAAATAAAAATAATATACCAAAAAATGGACAATATGCTTTTTATAATAAGGGTGTAATATTGTATAATTAATACATAAGGAGGGAAGATGGATTTTTATCAACTTCAAAGTGTGTCTTGTTATGATTTTGGTAAATCATCTATTAAATTAGATGAATATCTTTCTTATTTAGTTAAATATGGATATAAAGGTGGGGGAATATCTGATTTTAATAATCTTACTAGTTTCCCTTACTTAGATAAAGCGTTTAAAAAGTCTAATTTAAAACCTATATTTTCTTCTATTTTTAAAGTTAAGATTAATGAATATTATTTTTTATTAGATTTAATAGTATTAAATGAACAAGGTTATATTAACTTAGTTAAATTATATAATCTTCATAAAGATGAATATTCTTTACAAGATTTAATTAATTATAAATCTGGTTTAGCATGTGTTATTAAAACTGAAGATGATAATTTTAAAAATATCATGTTTTTAGAAGAATATTCTTATGTATTTAATGATTTATCTAAAGTATATGAAGATTTCTATTTTGGAATAGAAATATATTCAGATCTAGATTCTAAATTAATCGATACATTACGTGATTTTATTTTGTCTAGAGGATATAAATCTATCGCATTTCCTAAGGTGTTATATCTAGATAAAGATAAAGGATTTAAAGCATATAAAATATTAAACGCTATTACTAGTAAAACTAAAATTAATCAAGAAGATTTATTAAAACCAGGTCCATTTTTTTTATTAACTACAAATGTCGTTTCTAAAATATATCTAGAAAAAGAAATATCATCTATTCAAGATATCGTTAATAAAATATCTTTTGATTTTATTAAAACTAGAGGTGGACTATTAGAATTTAAAGATATAGATTCTAAAAAAGAATTATATGATTTATCTATTAAAGGACTTAAAAATAAATTAGGTGATAATATACCTGCTTTATATTTATCTAGATTAAATTATGAATTAGATATTATTGATAAAATGAACTTCAATAGTTATTTTTTAATAGTTGGTGATTATGTTAATTATTTTAGAAGTACAGGAGTTAAAATAGGCCCAGGCAGAGGATCATGTGTAGGTTCATTAGTAGCTTATAGTTTAAATATCACTTTAATTGATCCATTAAAATATGATTTACTTTTTGAAAGATTTTTAAATCTTTTAAGACAAGGTATGCCTGATATTGATATAGATGTCGAGCCTAATAAAAGAGAAGAGATATTTAATTATTTTAAAAATAAATATGGAGATGATAAAGTAAGTCTAATTCTTACTTTCTCTAATTTAAAAGTAAAATCTTCTTTAAGAAGAATAGGTGAAGTCTTTTT
>CAVFIT010000060.1:2035-7271 GCA_963622735.1 Phocaeicola dorei
GTCAAAGAGTAGATTCATTAAGTAAATTGATTTCTAAAAAAGAAGAAGATATGTCTTTTAAAGAGATCTTAAAAAGTAATTCTAGATTCAATTTAAAATGTAAAGATAGTTATTATCAACAGCTTGTTAAACTAGCCAATTTAATATTAAATTATCCTATTAATACCTCTATTCATGCTAGTGGGGTAATTATTTCTAAAGATAGCTTATTTGATTTAGTTCCTACAAAGATAGGTTCTATTAATACTTCTTTATATGAATATGAAACTTTAGAAGAAATGGGATTTTTAAAGTTAGATGTACTAGCTTTAAATAATTTAACTTTTATTCATGATATTGAAAATTTAATTATTAAGCATAATAAAAAACTAGTAGATCCTTATTTAAATTTAAACGATAAGAAAACATACGAAGTTTTAAATAATTTAGATGTAGTTGATATATTCCAACTAGATACATATTCAGGTAAAGATGTATTAAATAAAATTAAGGTTAATTCTATTAATGATTTATCTTTAGTATTAGCTTTAAATAGACCAGGTCCTGCTAAAAACGTTCCTTTATTTGCTAAAAGGAAAAACGAACATGTTCAATATAAATTAATTAGTCCTATATTAGAAGATATTTTAAAACCTACATATGGAATATTAGTTTATCAAGAACAAATTATTCAAATCGCTACAAAGCTAGCTTTATTTTCACCTAGTGATGCTGATCAATTTAGAAAAGCTGTTTCAAAAAAGAACGCTCAAAAACTTATTTCTTTAAAGCAAGAATTTATTAATGGATGCGTTAAAAATAATATAGATGAAAAAGACGCTATTAACATATTTAATTTAATTGAAGAATTTGCTAGTTATGGATTTAATAAATCTCATAGTATAGCTTATTCATTTATTTCATATGCTTTAGCTTATTATAAAGCTAATTATATAGAAGAATTTTATCAAGTAAGTTTAAATAACACTAGTATACCTTCTTATAAATTTATATCTATATATCAAGAACTTAAAAAGCGTAGTATTGATATAGTTAATCCTTCTATTAATGTTTCTAATTTAGAATGTACTTATTTTAATAATGAATTTTATTTAGGATTTAATCATATTCAAGGATTTGATAAGACTATTAGTCAAACTATTATTGAAAATAGAAATAAAAACGGGAAATATAAATCATTAGTTGATTTCTTGTCTAGAATTGATTTAGAAAAATTAAGTAATATTCAAATGACTAATTTTATTAATTCTGGGGTGTTAGATGAATTTAATTATTCACGCGATTCATTATTAGAAAATATACATAATATTCAATTATCTTTTAAATTTAATGTAGAAAAATCATTAAATATGTTACCTGAGATTAGTTTAAAAGATGATAAATACACTACATTAGATTATATTAATGAAGTTAATTCTATAGGTGTTAATTTAACCATGCATATTTCAAATATGATAGTTGGAGAAAGAAAATATTCTAACTTATTTATAATTAGTGATAAACCTGTTATTTATGAAAATAGAACTAAGTTAGAACTTGTTTCTAAATTTGGAAAAGAAGTTATTTATTATCCAAGTAGATTAAATGATTTAAAATTAGGTGATATAGTTTCAATAAATAATATTAAATCTAGTTATTATAATAGTGAACCGATTAAAATTAATAAGGAGAAAAGAAAATATGAGTAAAACATACATAGTAGATGGTAATTCATTGCTATTTAGATCGTTTTTTGCAACATTTAGACCTGGGATGCCTATTATGTCTACAAAAGATGGTATTCCTACAAACGCTATATATTTATATCAAAAGATGTTATCTCAAATTAAAAGTGAATTATCTTTTCAAGATAGATTAATAGTATGTTTTGATACTGGTAAAAAATCATTTAGAGCTAGTAAATTAGAATCTTATAAGATGAATAGAAAACCTATTGAACCTAGTTTAAAAGCTCAACTTCCTCTAGCAAGAGAGTTATTAGATAATATGGGTATATTACATATAGAACTTGAAGGTTATGAAGGTGATGATTTAGCAGGCTCATTAACTTATTATGCTTCTAAAAAAGGTGATGATGTTACTTTATTTACTTCTGATAAAGACTTTTTACAATTATTAATTTCTGATAATGTTCAAATTAGATTTTTAAGAAAAGGTTTATCAGATGTAGAAATATATACTAAAAACACTATTAAAGCATTAAAAGGATACCAGGCTAACCAAGTAATTGATTTTAAAGGCTTAGTAGGTGATCCTTCTGATAATATTCCTGGTATTGTAGGAGTAGGTGAAAAAACCGCTATAAAATTATTAAATCAATATCCTCATTTAGAAGATATTTTTGAAGGTATTAAAAACGATAAATCAAAGATTTCTCAAAAAATAATTGAAAACAAAGATATGGCCTTATTTTGTAGAGAAATCGCTAGAATAGTAACTGATTTAGATGTAGAACAATATTATAATCAAGGCTTACTTCAAAAAGAAAAAGAAGAAAGTTTACTAGCTTTTTATAAACGTTATGAATTAAGAGTGGCTTATAAAGAATTAAACGATAAAATTTCAAAAGAAATGAGTTTATTTAATATTGATCAAGTAGAAATAAGTCAACCTAGTAAAGATATTCAAGTTAAAAATATCACTAAATTTAATCAGTTAGATTTTATTCCTAATTCTATATTAGTATCAAATACATCATCTAATTTCCATGAAGGGGAAATAAAAGGATTTTATTTATCTAATGGAGAAAAAGTCTGCTTTTTAGAAAATAACAACTTAAGTGATGATGAAGATTTTAAAAAGTTTTTAACTTCTAGTAAAGATAAATATACTTATGATTTAAAAGGATTATTAGTTTGTTTAAATAGATTGAATTTACCTTCTATTTTAAATGTATCTTTTGATTTATTAATCGCTACATATATTCTTCATCAAGATGTTAAACAAGATAAATTATCATGTTTAAATTTTTATAGACAAGATATAGAAAATGATGAAAGTAAAGTCGATGTGATTTTAGTTAGCTTGCTTTCTAATGTTAAAGATGTAGTTATTAAACAACTAAATGATAATCAAGAATATGAATTATATTCTCAAATAGAATTGCCATTATCTAAAGTCTTAGCTAATATGGAAATAGAGGGCTTTCCTATTGATAAATCTAGTTTAGATACTATTAATATTCAATTTCAAAATAAATTAGATTCTATTACTGAATCTATTAATAATTTAATTGGAAAGAAAATTAATTTAAATTCACCTAAACAGATCGCAGAATTAATTTATGATGATTTAAAACTTAAGAAAAAAGGCAGAAATAATTCAACTAGTATAGATGTATTAACTAAATTATATGATACTCATCCTGTAATTCCTTTAATTATTGAATATAGAAAATATCAAAAATTAGTATCTTCTTATACTTCTAGTTTAGGTAGATATATTCATTTAGATAATAAAATACACGCTATATTTAATCAGGCTTTAACTTCTACAGGTAGACTTTCTATGTCTGAACCTAATTTACAAAATATCTCTATTAAAGATCAAGAAGCTAAAGAAATAAGAAAAGCTTTCTTTTATCCAAATTATGAATATAAATTTTTATCATTAGATTATTCTCAAGTAGAACTTAGAGTATTAGCAAGTGTTGCTAAACTTGATGAAATGATTGATACATTTAATAATGACATTGATATTCATACTGCTACTGCTAGTAAAATATTTCACTGTGATATTAATGAGGTGACCTCCTTACAAAGAAGAAAAGCTAAGGCTGTTAATTTTGGTATTGTTTATGGTATTTCTAGTTGGGGACTTTCTGAACAAATACATGTTTCAATTAATGAAGCTAAAGATATAATTGAATCATTTTATGCCTCTTATCCAGGTTTAAAAGAATTTGAAAATCAAGTGATTGCTTTTGCTCAAGAAAACGGATATGTAAAAACTATTTTAAATAGACGTAGATATATCACTGAAATTGCAGACGATAATAAAAATAACGCTGAATTTGGTCAAAGAGCTGCAGTTAATACAGTAATTCAAGGCTCAGCCGCTGATTTAATAAAAGTCGCTATGATTAATATTTCTAAATTCTTAGAAGGTTATAAAACTAAGATGATCTTACAAATACATGACGAACTTATATTTAAAGTAAGTCTTGATGAAGCTGACTTTATAGAACAAAAATTGAAATCTATCATGGAAAATGCTATAAAATTAAGTTGTAGATTAATTGCTGAAGGAAGTTTTGGCAATACGTGGTATGATTGTAAATAGGAGATAAATATGCCTGAATTACCTGAAGTTGAAACAGTTAGAAGAATATTACAAAATCAAATAGTAGGATTAACTTTTAAAAGTGTTAATGTAATTTATAAAAGATTAATTCAAACTGATTTAAAAGAATTTGAAGATGTTATTAAAAATAAAACTATTCTAGAAATTAATAGAAAGGGAAAGTTTTTAATATTGAATTTATCTTCAGCGTATTCTTTACTTGTTCATTTTAGAATGGAAGGTAAACTTTATCATATTACTAGTGAAAACATCAATGAATTAAATAATAAACATAATACTTGTTATTTTGAATTTACTGACTCTTCTTATTTAGTATTTAACGATGTAAGAAAATTTGGAGTTATGTATTTATATAAAACAAATGAATTATATTCTAAATCTTGTTTAGTAAATTTAGGTAAAGAACCATGGGATATAACTGATTATTCATATTTAATTAGATCTTTTAAAAATAAAAATTACACTTTAAAAGAAGGATTATTAGATCAAAGTGTTATTGCTGGACTTGGAAATATATATGCTGATGAGGTTTTATATAAGTCTAGATTAAATCCTTTTATGAAAGCGAAAGATTTAAATTTAAAACAAGCTAGTAAAATTGTTATTAATAGTAGAGATATTTTAGATCAAGCTATATTAAATAAAGGATCTACTATTATCTCTTATCATCCTGGTTTAAATCAAAATGGTAATATGCAAAACTTTTTAAAAGTGTATGGTAAAAAAGGTGAAAAATGTCCAATTTGTCATTCTAAATTAGAAAAAAGATTTGTTAATGGAAGAGGAACAACATATTGTTATAGATGTCAAAATGTTAATCCTAGTATAGCTATTACAGGTAAAATAGCTTCTGGAAAATCTTTAGTATTATCTATTTTCAATAAAAAAGGTTTTGCTACTTCTAGTGCAGATGAAATAGTTCATAAATTATATA
>CAVFIT010000060.1:7281-13418 GCA_963622735.1 Phocaeicola dorei
GTATAAAGATAAAACATTTTTAAATAATCTTAAAAAGATATTCCCTGATATTTTTACTTTATCTAATCTAGATAAGAAAAAAGTTATTAATAAAATGTTAGAAGATAAAGCTTTTAGAAGAAAGTATCAAAATTATATTTGGAATAAAGTTGGTCAAGAAATTAATAAATTCATAATAGAAAATATATCTAAGCCTCAAATAATTGAAGTACCTTTACTATTTGAAGCAAAAATGGAAAATGACTTCACTTATTTATTAGGTGTTGAAACTAGTAAACAAGTAGAATATTTAAAAATTAGAAACGATGATGATCCTCAAAAACGTTTAAAAATGAATTCTATTAATTCTTATGATAAGAATAAAAATAAGCTAGATTTTATTATAGTTAACGATGGTGATGTTAATCATGTTGAAAAAAGTGTTGATGATATTATAAAGAAAGTTTGTAAAACTAAATTATACTTGTAAAAAGCCTAATAAAATGGTATTATTTCTAATTGAAGGTGATAAATATGTTAATTAACGATATTAAAAAAGCCAATATGATGGCTTTAAAAAATCATGATCAAGACGCTAGAGCTAGTTTAAGTGTCCTTATTAACAGATATCAACAATTAGATGTTGAAAATCGTGCTAAGGGAAAAGAAACTACAGATGCAGAAGTTATTTCTTTAATTCAAAAGTGCGTTAAAGAACTTGAAGAAGAAAAAGAAATGTATGCCGCTAATAATAGACCTGAAAATGTATTAGCATTAACTAAGCAAATTGAAACTATTAAAGTTTATTTACCTAAGATGATGTCTGAAGATGAAATCAAAGCTGTTATAGAAGGCCTTGATGATAAGTCTATTAAAAACGTTATGTCAACTTTTAAAACAAATTATGCTGGAAAAGTTGATATGTCTATTGTAAGTAAGATTGCAAAAAGCTACAATTAATTGTGGCTTTTATTGGGAGAATAGTTAAATGGTATAACTACGGTCTCCAAAACCGTTGTTGAGTGTTCGATTCATTCTTCTCCCGCCATTAAGAAAATATACTGGTACATTGATTTGTATCAGTTTTTTGTTTAAATTTTAATTTAATGAAATTTATGCTTAGGTTAAAAACACATAAGAATGATTCATATAAATCTTAATATTAATGTCTCAGTTGTGTTCATATATGATTCGTTGTTTATTGCACGTGCTAAGACTGATATTAATCTATTATGTGAGTAGCATACTAATATAAGTTACCACGAGTTACTTAAATAAAATAGCACAAATCACTTAAGTGAAATACAACAAGTTACTTAAATAAGGTGAAATATTCTTATGATAAAATGTATAGAAAATTTTATATAATGTAGGAAGAATAAGAAGTATTTCAGTATTAATTGGTGAATCTACATATATTTCATCACTTCTATATACATTTGATTTATCACTAATACTACATAAGAATTCATCATATGGAATTACAATTGAATTGTTATTCGATTTTTTTATTTTTGAAGTTAATAATTTAATTAAGCTTTTATATTTAAATTGCATTATATATAGTTAGATGTTCAAAAAAATGGACATTGATAACTTTATAATGTATTATGTATATAGGAGTTTATATTATGGAAGGTAAAAGTGCATCTATACTTCTAATATTAAAAACATTAGAAAAATATTCTGACGAGAATCATTATTTAACTCAACAACAAATTATTGATTATATTGAGCAAGATTATGATATTAAATTAGAAAGAAAGAGTATTTCTAAACATATTAATACTTTAATTGATAATTTTGATTATGATATTGATATAAGGCCTAAAGGAAGTGGAGGAGGATGTGCTTTACTTTCTAGAATGTTTGAAGCATCTGAGATTAAGTTTTTAGTTGACGCTATTTATTCTTCTAAGATGTTAACAGGTAAATATGCTAAAGATTTATCTGAAAAAATTTATTCTACTTTAAGTGAAAATCAAAAAAGGGAATGTGACTATTCTTATATTATTTCTTCTAATAATATTAATAGAACTGAAAATAGGCAAATATTTAACAATATTGATAGAATTCAACAAGCTATTGTTAAAAATAAAAAGATTAAATTCCAGATGAAAATCTATGATGAAAATGGTAAACCTGTTTCTAGAAAAGATGGTAAAGAATATATTTGTTCACCTTATTTTTTAGTAAATAATAGTAGTAAATATTATATGATATGTAATCCATTTACTCCTAAATATAAAGTAAAACCATACAGAATAGATAATATGTTAAATGTTGAAATATCTAATGAAGATGCTTATCCATTAAATAATATTGAAGGAATGAAAAACTTCAATATTAGTGAATATATTAATGAACATATTTATATGTATGGTGGAGAAGCTATATCTGCAACTTTATTATTAAAAAATTCAAACTATTCAATATCATATATTAAAGAATATTTTGGATCTAATGCTAAAATCTATAAAAAAGATGGTAATATTTATGCAAATGTTAGATGTAATAGAACAGCTTTAAAGTTCTGGGTATTACAATATTCTAAAGAAATTACTTTAATTAGTCCTGCTGATTTAGTAGAAGAAATTAGACAGCATTTAAAAGAAAAATTAGACGAATATTGTAAAATATAATGTTCATAAAAAGTCTCATAGTATTTATTAAACTACTTCTGTAAAAGGAGATAAATATTATGTGCATACTTAATAAAATTAATTCTAAAATAAATAACTTATTTGTAAAAGAAAGCTATGATGTTATTGCTAAAAATGGATGCAATAAAATCATAGAATCTATTATGAATGATGTAAATAAATCAAATAGAGTTATTATTGATGATGTTGAATGTTATTTAGGTGATAAGCAATATTATTTCCAGTATTTATATAAAGTAAAATTTACTTGTGTAAATAAACAAAATACTAAAATCCGTTTTACTATGTATTTTGGATATAATTATCAAAACTCAAGTGTTTATAATTTCTTATCTAATTCTAGTAAATATGATTTTGCTAAAAAGAATGGTATCTTACAAAAAATAGCTTAATAAATCAAAACATGAAAAATGGGGCTGTTAAAGTAGTAAGTGGAACTTCTACTATTTTAACAAAGGTCGCTTTAAAAAATGGCACACCTACTTATACATTTACTATGCCTGGACCTGATAATAAAGGAAATGATTTATCTATCTCTTTAAAAAGTAAATAAAATCAAACTTATTATTTGATTACTAGTGTTAAACTACTTGAATCTATTAATGAAGGTTTAAAATTAACATTATCATTTAAATTAAAAGATGGAGTATATGATAGTACAAAAGTATATACTTTAAGTGTTGTAGATCAAAATGGAAAATCAATAAAATGGTCTGGTTCAGATACTTTAACTACAAGTTATACTTCATATAAACCTAATAACGATACAACTTCTGTTACAATTACATTAACAATAACTGATAAAGCTTAATCATTAATAAAATAGACTGTTAGAAAACCTATAAATGAGATTGATTTCAAACAAAGGCTATATAACAGTCTTTTTAATTTCTTAAAATTCATTAATTTGACAAATTTTTATTATAAACATATAATAACTTGAAATTTAGAAATCTTATAAAGGAATGAATTTTATATGAAAAATAAGAAAATAATATTAAGCGCAGTATTACCTATAGCAATGATAGGTGCTATTATAGGATCAGGTTATTCTATATGGCATTTTAATAATTTACAAGCTAGTGCAAATAATGATGTTAGTTTAAGTATTACTAATATGTTAAAAGCAGGTGAACTAAGCGCTAATTTTAAAACTTTAGAATTATCTTTTGACCAATCTGCAGAAGGTAGAAAAAACTTAGGTATTGATTCAACAGTCGGTACTGAATCAGCTCATGGTATAGAAATATTTGCCTATGATGAAAGTAATAATAAAGTAGATAGTCCAATAGTTACTTATACAAAAGATGCATCAGCTAGTAACTATCCTTGGACATTTACAGTTGAATTAAAATTAAGTGAAGATGTTATTAGTTATATTGATTTAGGTAATATTGTTAATACTAATGATGGAAGCTGGGAAGTAGATACTTCTACTCCAGGTTCAATAATATTCCAAAATGGTGATTCTCCTACCACATTTGATTGGTCTAAAATTACTTTTAACTATAATAGTGAAGAACCACTTAATCCAGAAGAATATAATACTTTATCTAAGATTTTATCCCAAGCTACTAGTTGTAAAGCAATTTATACAGTTGAAACATTTGAGCAAAAAGATGTCACATGTACATTTGTTAATTATGATGGAACTGTTTTAGAAACTAAAACAATTCAAGCTGGTAAAGATGTTACATATACTGGAACTACACCTACTAAGGAAAATTCTACTAGTAGTGATGGTACTATTACTTCATATACATTTAGTGGATGGGATAAATCTTTAAATAATATTATTTGTAACACTACATTTACAGCTACATTTAATGCTATTCAAATGACTTCTAATAAAGATTATATTTTCTATGGAACATATCCTCAAACTAAAGTAGATGATACTAGCTTAATTAGTGAACTAAATGGATTAGCAGGAGATTTACCAACTTCTACTAATTTAGGAAAGTGGACTGATTATAATTATTATATTTCTAATGAAGTATCTAGTTATATGTATTATATAGATATTGATAAAGATAACGATGGTTCAAAAGATTATAGAGGAGTGTATTTTACTTCATATAGACCTAGAAATATCTCATATGAATCAAATGGTAATACTTCATGGCAAAATACAAATGGATATGAGATTAATACAACATACTGGTTTAAATATGAACCTATTAAATGGAGAGTATTAAAATCAGAAGATGATAATAATTATAGAGTTATTACAGATTTAATATTAGATTCTCAAGAATATTATTCTTCATTAAATGAAAGAAATGGTGCTACTGATTATAATGGATCTTCTGATACAGAAACTATTTATGCAAATAACTATAAACATTCAAATATTAGAAAATTCTTAAATACAACATTTATAGATAGCGCATTTACATCAAATCAACAAAGTAGTATTAATACTATGACAGTAGATAATTCTTCAGCTAGTACATATAGAGATCTTGATTATCCAAGTCAGATAGTTACTAACCCATATGCATGTGAAAATACTCAAGATAAAATGACATTGATTTCATGGTATGAAACTACACCTTATGGCTATTTACAATATAATGAAGACTTACAAGCTTCAGCTACTGATTATGCTAAATGCCAAGGATTACATTCTTCAACATATGCTAAATGGTGGATGCGTTCACCTTACCATATTGAAACTCATCCAATATTAGGTGATATTGGTGGTCAAAGAGTTTATTACACTGACTTTAGAGGTTATGCTTCAACTGAATCAGTTCAAAATACTGCAAATGGTGTAAGACCAATGTGTGATATTAAAATAGAATTATAAAATAAATTCACGCCTAGATTTAATTATTAGGCGTGTTTTTATTTGATTTTAAATTAAATAATTTATTTCTTTTGACAAATAATAAGATAAGAAGAATCATCTTCTTTAGCTTGAATTATATTAAAGTTATCTTTATATTTACTTGCTTCTATATTTACTTCACTTAAATTAAAAGAAATGTCATTACATGAAGAATGTACATTGGTTAAGTGTTGTCTACTTAATGAATGTAAGATAGCAAAATAACCATTTGTATTTAATGAATTATATAATACTTCATTTAACTTTTTTGTATCTAAAAAGTGAGGATATGCATTATATATTACAATAAAATCAAACTTTTCTTTATTCAAATAGAAATCTTCTTTTCTAAATTCTATATTTTTATTATCTTTATATTTGTCTTTAGCGATTTTTATCATATTTGTAGATAAATCTATACCTATGACTTTATTAGAAGTCCTTTGAGTTAATAATCCACTAATAATACCAGTTCCACATCCTAAATCACATATTTTCATATTTGATGTTATAGGAAGTAAATCTAATAATTGATTTAATCTAGCTTGAGTTATTTTTTCTTTACTATCCCAGCTACTTGCTTTATTATCAAAAAATTCTTCTATCTTGTTCATACTTATTTATTATATATTAGTTTGAATTTTATATAAATAAAATATATA
>CAVFIT010000061.1:0-12428 GCA_963622735.1 Phocaeicola dorei
CTAAATATGTATCTCAATTTGTAAAAGATAAAATTGTATTTGCTGATGATTCAGGATTAGAAATTCATGCCTTAAATGGATTTCCAGGTATTTACTCTCACCGTTTTATGGAAGATAAATCTTATAAAGAAAAAAACGAGGCTATAATTAAAAAATTAGAAGGTATTGAAAATAAAGACGCTAATTATACTTGTGCTATTGCTTTAGTTAACTTTAATGGGAAAGAAGATAAAGTATTTGTAGGTAAAACTCAAGGATATATTCTTAATAAAATCGATGGTGAAAATGGGTTTGGATATGATCCAATATTTTATTCTTATGAACTTAATAAATCGTTTGGTAAAGCTACTCAAGAAGAAAAAAATTCAATCTCTCATAGAAGTAAAGCCTTAAAACAAATGATGGAATATATAAAAAATAATTTAGATTAAAAAAACTGCTAATTGATGTGCAACTAATCTATGATTAAATAGAAAGTTAATACATATCAATTTTGCAGTTTTTTATTTTAAAAAATATTTTCTCTAATAATAGTTTGAGATCTATCTGGTCCTACACTAACAATCGAAACGTGTAAATCAGTATATTTTTCGATTGTTTTAATATATTCTTTTAATTGAATAGGTAATTCATCAAAGGATTTACAATTGGAAATATCTTCTTTAAATGAAGGAAGTGTAATATAATTTGGAACACATCTTTTATATGTTTCTAGATTTGCAGGAACATAATCAATTACTTTGCCATCTAAAGTGTATGATACACAGATTTTTAATTGATCAACACTAGATAATACATCAGCAAGCATTAATGCAAGATGTTGCATACCTGTTATGTTTTTAACATGATTTAATACTACTAAGTCTAACCATCCAATTCTTCTAGGACGTTTTGTAACTGTTCCATATTCATGACCTTTTTCACGCATTAAATTGGCGTTTTGATCAAATAATTCACTAGGGAAAGGACCTTCACCAACTCTAGTTGTGTAAGCTTTTGCAACTCCTAAGATATTATTAATTAAATATGGAGCTACACCACTATTTACACTAACACCATTTGCAAGAGGGGAAGAAGAAGTGACATAAGGATAAGTACCATGATCTAAACATAACATAGCTCCTTGAGCCCCTTCAAATAGAACTTTTTTATTTTCTTTTATAAATTTGTTGATTAAATTAGAAGTATTTGTAATTAAAGGTTTAAAACAATCACCATATTCTTTTAAATATGAATATATTTCATCAAATGTATATTCTTTTAAATTGTATGATTTAAGCTGATTATTAATAATAGGAAGAGTAGATTTAATATGATTTACAAGATATTCTTCTTCTAATAAATCACCCATTCTAAAACCAATTCTATTTGTTTTATCAGCATAGCAAGGTCCGATTCCTTTTTTTGTTGTACCGATTTTATTATCACCTAGTAATAATTCAAATGCACCATCTAAATCTATATGATAAGGCATAAGAATTTGAGCTCTATCTGAAATAAATAATTTATAATCAGTAATTCCTTGTTGATTTAATCCTTCTAATTCTTCTTTTAGACCTTTAATATTAACTACTACACCATTTGCGATTATATTTGTTGTTTTACTAGAAAATATTCCAGAAGGAACTAAACGTAAAGCAAATCTTTTTCCATTATATACAATAGAATGGCCGGCATTATTGCCACCTTGACTTCTAACTACCATATCTGCTTGCTGAGCAAAATAATCAGTAATTTTACCTTTACCTTCATCACCCCATTGGGCACCTTGAATAACTAACTGCGACATATAAAATCTCCTTATTCTATGATTAATTTTTAAATGGCTTATTACTTATTTATATTATCACTAAGATAATATACTTTCAATTGAAGAAAATATAATATCTAACTCTTTTTTAAATTTAAGAAATAGTATTGTTGTATATATAAAATAAATAATTTAAAATATTAACTATAGAAATTAGATAATTATTTTAAAATATGTTATCTTATATAAGTATGTTAAAAAATATGGAAAACAAGAATTATTTATTAGGTATTGATATAGGATCTACAACAGTTAAAACTAGTTTAGTTGACTGTGAAGGAAATATTGTATTTGAGTCTTATCAAAGACATTTATCCTATGTTAAAGATGTTTTAATAGAACAATTAAATTCAATAAAAGATAAATTTGGTGATATTAGATTTACTACAAGTATAACTGGTTCAGCTGGTATGGGACTTGCTCAAAAAGGAAATATTCCTTTTATTCAAGAAGTTCAAGCTTCATTTTTAGCTGTTAAAAAATATTATCCTGAAACTGATGTTGTAATTGAACTTGGTGGAGAAGACGCTAAGATTATATTTTTAACTAATGGATTAGAACAAAGAATGAATGGATCATGTGCTGGTGGTACAGGGGCATTTATTGATCAAATGGCAACTTTATTAAATGTTGAAACATTAGAACTTGATAAATTAGCTTTGCAATATCAAAAGATATATCCAATCGCTTCTAGATGTGGTGTTTTTGCTAAATCTGATATTCAACCTTTAATTAATCAAGGTGCTAATAGAGAAGATATTGCTATGTCTATTTATTATGCTGTTGTTGATCAAACTATTTCTGGATTAGCTCAAGGTAGAAAAATAGAAGGAAACGTATTATTTTTAGGAGGTCCTTTATCATTTTTAAAAGGACTACAAAAAGCGTTTAAAGATAAATTAAAACTAGATGATAATCACGCTTTTTATCCAAAAAACGCTAAGAATTTTATGTCGTTAGGAGCTGCTATTTATTCATCTAATTTAGAGCAAGTTTTTAAATTAGATGAATTTATTAAAAAAGTAAGAGATATCGATTTATCTAATAAGATTTTACATTCTGCTCCTTTATTTGAAACAAAAGAAGATTATCAAAACTTCTTACATGAACATAATCAAATACAAGTTGAATATGATGATATTTCTACATATAAAGGTAAAGCGTATTTAGGTGTTGATGCAGGATCTACTACTACAAAATTAGTTTTGCTTTCTGAAGATAATAAAATATTATTTTCTCATTATTCTACAAATAATGGCCAACCTATTAATACAATCATAAATCAATTAAAAGAAATTTATGCTAAAGCTAGTCCAGATTTAGAAATTGTAACTGGTGCAGTTACTGGATATGGTGAAGATTTAATTAAAGCAAGTTTAAAAATACCTTATGGTTTAGTTGAAACTGTAGCTCATTATAAAGCTGCTTCATATTTTGAAAAAGATGTGGATTTTATTATTGATATTGGTGGTCAAGATATTAAATGCTTTAAAATTAAAAACCACGCTATTGATTCAATTATGTTAAATGAAGCTTGTTCTTCTGGATGTGGTTCATTTATTCAAGCCTTTGCTAACGCATTAGGAATGGGTGTTAAAGATTTTGCTAAATTAGGTTTGTTTTCTAAAAATCCAGTTGAATTAGGTTCAAGATGTACAGTCTTTATGAATTCTAGTGTTAAACAAGCTCAAAAAGAAGGTGCTAAATTAGAAGATATTTCTGCAGGTTTATCTTCATCAATTGTTAAAAACGCTATTTATAAAGTTATTAGATTTAAATCAGCTGATGAACTTGGAGATAAAATTGTTGTTCAAGGTGGAACATTTTTAAATGACGCTATTTTACGTGCTTTTGAAATGGAAACTAATAAAAAAGTAATTAGACCTTCTATTAGTGGACTAATGGGGGCGTTTGGTGCTGCATTATATGCTAAACAAAAAGGTCCTACTTCATCTAAAATTATTTCTAAAGAAGAATTAGAACAATTCTCATATAAATCTGTTGGTACAATTTGTAAAGCATGTACTGCTCATTGTAATTTAACTATTATTATGTTTAATGATAAAAGAAGATTTATTTCTGGAAATAGATGTGAAAAAGGTGAAGGTAAAACTTCTAGTGGACTTAATCTTGATTTATATTCATATAAGTATGATAGACTTACTAAATTATTAGATTCTCCTAAATCTAGTAAGGGTAAAGTAGGTTTACCTATTAGTTTAGGTATGTATGAGTTTTTACCTTTTTGGGATGCGTTTTTTAAAGAACTTGGTTTTGATACAGTTATTTCAGATCAATCTTCAAGAAAACTTTATTATGATGGTCAATATACAATTCCTTCAGATACTATTTGTTATCCTGCTAAGTTAATGCATGGACATATTCAATCCTTACTTAATAAGAATGTAGATTTTATATTCTATCCTTCTAGTTCATATAATATTGATGAAAAAAGTGGAGATAATCACTTTAATTGTCCTGTTGTAGCTTATTATGGAGAATTATTAAAGAAAAATAATAATAGTTTGAATGAATCTAACTTTTATGATCCATTTATAGATTTAAATAATTTTAAATCAACTACTAAAACACTATTTAATACATTTAAAAAATATAAATTATCTAAAAAAGAAATATTAAAAGCATTAGAAAAAGGTAAACAAAATTATCTTAAATTTAGAGAAGATGTATTTAAAAAAGGTGATGAAATAGTATCTCAAGCTAGAAGTCAAAATAAACAAATTATAGTATTAGCAGGTAGACCTTATCATATTGATAAAGAAATTAATCATGGTATTAATCAGCTTATTAATTCTTTAGATATGGCTGTAGTAAGTGAAGACTATATTGCATCTAAAGTAGAAGGATATGTTAAAACTGATGTTTTAAATCAATGGACATATCACGCTAGATTATATAAAGCTAGTGAATATATTTCTAATCAAGA
Source organism: Phocaeicola dorei (assembly GCA_963622735.1). Taxonomy (GTDB): domain Bacteria; phylum Bacillota_I; class Bacilli_A; order RFN20; family CAG-288; genus Scatoplasma. The sequence continues at coordinate 4,758 of CAVFIT010000061.1, forward strand.
TGATATGCAACTAGTCCAACTTGTCTCATTTGGATGTGGACTTGATGCAGTAACTACTGATGAAGTTAGATCTATATTAGAAAAGCATGGTAAATTCTATACTCAATTAAAAATTGATGAAATTTCTAATTTAGGTGCTACAAGAATTAGACTTAGATCTTTAAAAGCTGCAATAGAAGAGAAAAAAGAAAATGAATAGTAGAAAGAAATTTTTTAAAAAGTTAAAAGATGAAGGTTACACTATCTTGCTTCCAAATATGCTAGATACTCATTTTGAGGTGCTTGCAAATGTTTTAACTAAGCACGGTTTTAAATCTGAACTTTTAAAAACTGATGGTAGAGAAATTAAAGATGAAGGTTTAAAAAATATTCATAATGATGCATGTTATCCAGCATTAATTGTCACAGGTCAATTTATTAATGCTTTAAAATCTGGTAAATATGATTTAAATAAAGTCGCTTTAATTATCACTCAAACTGGGGGAGGATGTAGAGCTAGTAATTATCTTCCTTTAATTAAAAAGGCTTTAAAAAATACCTTTCCTCAAGTTCCTGTTATTTCTTTAAATTTCTCTGGACTTGAAAAAGAAAGAAGCTTACCTTTAAGTGCTGGTTTAGCTTTAGATATGTTAGCTAGTGTTTTTTATGGGGATTTATTAATGAATCTTTATAATCAAACTAAACCATATGAAAACTATCCTAATCAAGTAGATACAATACAAGCTAATTGTGTTAAATATTTAGGTCAACTTTGTAAATCGAGTGCTAAATATTTAAAACTTAAATCTACATATCAATATATAGTAAATCAATTTAAGGAAGTTAAAATTCCTGAAAAGAAAAAAGTAAAAGTTGGAATTGTTGGTGAAATCTTCGTTAAATATTCACCTTTAGCTAATAACCATCTAGTTGATTTTTTAATTAAGGAAGGTACTCAACCAGTAGTTCCATCTTTAACTGAGTTTTTACTTTATACAATTGTTAATGGACAAGTTGATCATAAATACTATTCTAGACATAAATATACTCATGGTGTTTATAATATAGTTTATAAATTCTTAACAAAAAGAATTAATATTATGAATAAAGTCTTAGTTAATAATGGGTTTGAGCCTTATGATGATTTTGAAAATATAAATAAAGCTTGTAAAAAAATTATTGATCAAGGCGTAAAAATGGGTGAAGGGTGGTTAATTCCTTCTGAAATGGTCGCTATGGCTGAAAGTGGAATTAATAATATTGTCTGTGCTCAACCATTTGGATGTTTACCAAATCACATTGTTGGTAAAGGTATGATTAGACCTATTAAAAAGATGTATCCTAATTGTAATATAGCGCCTATTGATTATGATCCAGGAGCTACAAAAGTTAATCAAGAAAATAGAATTAAATTGATGTTATCTAATGTTAAACAAGAAATTGATTAAAATAAGTAGTAAAATATTAGTACGAGGAGAATTTATTTATGAATAAAGTAATAGTAATGGCGGATTCAACATGCGATTTATCTAAAGAATTAGTTGAAAAATACGATGTAAAGATAGTTCCTTTACATGTAACATTTCCTAATAATAATTTAGATTTTTTAGATGGTATAGATATTGATCCAGAAAAGTTATATAAAAAAGTTGAAGAGTTAAAAACAACTCCTAAAACAAGCGCTATTAATGTTAAAGAATTTATAGATTATTTTACCCCTTATATTAATAATGGCTATGATATTATTTTCACAGGTATAGGAAGTGGATTATCTTCTACAATTCAAAATGCAAATATTGCAAAACAAGAATTTGAAGAAGGTAGAATTGAAGTTGTTGATTCTCAAAACTTATCTACAGGAACAGGTTTATTAGTTTTAAAAATGTGTGAACTAAGAGATCAAGGATTATCTAATAAAGATATCGCTTCTAAAGTAAAAGAATATGTTCCTTATGTAAGTGCTAAGTTTTGCATTAATGAACTTGACTATTTATATAAAGGTGGACGTTGTTCAGGTTTTACTAAAGGTTTAGCAGGATTATTCCATCTTCATCCAGTAGCAATGGTTAAAGATGGTAAACTTTCAATGCATAAAATTATAAGAGGTAAATATGTTAAATCAGTTGATTATCAAATCGATATGTTTAAAAATGATTTACCAAATATCGATTTAAATCATGTATTTATTACTGATTCAGGTCATATGGATGGGGAAGATAAATATATTGAAGAAAAATTACTCCAATATGTTAAAAAAGAAAACATTCATCATACTAAAGCTGGATGTGTAGTGTGTTCTCATTGTGGTCCTAAAACTATCGGTATTTTATATATAAATAAGAAATAAAAAGAAAATACTCGTGAAATTACGAGTATTTTTAGTTTAGACCAACTCTAGAATAAATTGTATCTACATTTTTTAAATAATAAGATATATCAAATAATTCATCAATTTCACTAGAAGTAAATATTTGTTTAAATTTATCATTTTCTTTTAATTGAGTAGATAGTAATTTACCTTCCATTACTGCTTTCATTGCTAAAGGTTGAATTAAATCATAGGCTTCTTCTCTAGAATAACCTTTTAAGATGATACTATTCATTACTCTTTGTGAAAAAAATCCTTGTTTTGTAATATCTATATTTTTTAACATTTGATCAGGGAATATATTTAAATTATTAATGACTTTTGTCATTCTTTTCACCATATATTCAAATAATTCAATTAAATCAATTAGAGCGACTCTTTCAACACTAGAATGTGAAATATCTCTTTCATGGTAAAGGGCATTATCTTCTAATATTGCTTGTAGATAGCCTCTAAGCATTCTACTTGCACCAGTTAAGTTTTCACTTGAAATTGGATTTCTTTTTTGTGGCATAGAAGATGAACCTTTTTGACCTTTTGAAAAGCCTTCTTCAAGCTCATGTATTTCACTTCTAGAAAGATTTCTAATTTCGCAACATATTTTTTCTATTGTAGAACCAATAATAGCAACTACACTAGCATAATAAGAATGTCTATCTCTTTGTAATACTTGAGTTGAAATATTGGTGTTAGTAAGTCCTAAACTTTGAGCTACATAGTCTTGTACTTGGCAAGGAATATTTGCAAAATTACCTACAGATCCAGATATTTTACATGCTTCTAAGTCTTTTCTTGCTAATTTAAATCTTTGTAAGTCTCTATTTAATTCATCATAATATAAAGCCCATTTTAATCCAAATGATGTTACTTCAGCATGCATTCCATGACTTCTAGCAATACAAGGGGTGTTTTTATATTCTAATGCTTTTTGTTTACAAGCTTGAATTAATTCTTCCAATTCTTTTTCAATTAAAGTGTTAGCTTGTTTATATAAATATGAAAGAGCAGTATCTACAACATCAGTTGAGGTAAGTCCAAAATGTAACCATCTTTTTTCTTCACCTAAATAGGTGTCACAAGCTCTAGTAAAAGCGACTACATCATGATGAGTTATTGCTTCTAATTCATTAATTTTATTAACATCTACTTTGGCTTTTTGTTCTATTAATTTAACATCTTCAATAGGAACTACTCCTAATTTAGCCCAACCATATAAAACTTCAATTTCAACTTTTAAATAGGCCTCGAATCTAGATTTATCATCAAATAAATCAGTTAAAACCTTACTGGCGTATCGTTGTATCATACTTAAAAGTCCTTTCTAGATATAAAAAATATTTTATACAATTTATACTATCATTATAAATTAGACTAATCAAATTAAATTTAAAAAAGATAGTCATAATTGACTATCTTGATAAATATTACCAAATGATAACTCTTTTTTCTTTAGGTAAATACATTTTGTCTGTAGATTTTACATCAAAAGCAATATACCATTGAGGGAAGTTTCTTACTTGCATGTTAGCACGGTAATAAGCAGGGGAGTGAACATCTACATTTAATAATAGTTGTTGATATTCATCTCTCATTTTTATACCCCAGATTCTACCAAATTGTTTGAAAAAAGCTTGATAATCAGGATTTTTAAATTCTTGTTCAAGAGTTTGTAAAGCAGAAGCTACTCCACCATTATCTGCTATATTTTCAGAAACAGTAAGTTCACCATTAACTTTACCACCAGCAATTTCTAAACCATCAAATTGATCTATCATTACTTTTGTTTTTTCTTTGAATGTTTCAAAATCAGCTTCACTCCACCAGTTATTTAAATTACCTTCTTCATCACACATTGCCCCATTATTATCAAAGGCGTGAGAAATTTCATGTCCAATAACACAACCTATACCACCTAAATTACTAGCTCTAGATTGCTTAATTGAATAAAATGGTTCTTGTAATATTGCAGCAGGGAAAGTAATATCGTTTGTAAATGGATTATAACATGCATTTACCATATGACCAGGCATTACCCAAATTGATCTATCAACTTTTTTATAGAGTAAGGAATTTCTATATTTGTTATTTGAAATAGCTACATCAATAATTATTTCAAATAAGGATTTATTTTCATCTATTCTTAATAAATTATAACTTTCTTGACATTTACTAGGATAGCCCATTTTAAGTTCCATTTTATCAAGTTTTAATATGGCTTTTTGTTTTGTAGATTCACTTAACCATGTATTTTTACTTAAACGTTGTTTATATGTATTAATTAAACCTTTTACAATTTCAGTTACATCATCTTTAGCTTTTTGACCAAAATATGTTTCACCATAATAAATACCAATAGGTTCTGAATAACAATATGAAGCGATTTGGAAAGCTTCTTTTTCTATTTTAGGTAGTTCAGTTTTACCAGTTAAGATATTTGAATATGATGCACCTATTTCTCTTAAAGTAGAAGTTAAGAATTTACAAGAAGAATTAAGTTCATTAATAAACATGAAACTTCTAAATAAAGGGAATGTGTCTTTATTAAATATTGTTAAGAAATTATCAAAATATTTAGTTTCAGCTAAGATAATTTGATTAGGAAGAGTATTATAAACATCTTTTAATAATGATTCTAAATTAATTGTTGATAAATTAGAAATTAATTCTTTTGTAGATATAGGATTATAAGTCTTTGTATATTCAGACCATTCTAATTGACTTTTTACATATTTAGAAATAAGTCTATCAAATTCTAAAGCCTGATTAATTAAAGTTTCTTTACTTTCATCATCAATAAAATCTATGAAGCTTAATTCTTTTAATATCATTGATTTAAATACTTGAATTAATTGTTTACCAGCTTGATTAGACTCATCATAATAACTAACATCAGGTAAATAAACACTTTCACCTTGTAACATAACACAATATGAAGATGTATCTTTCATATTTGTATCTACACTCATTTTAAAAGGTAAAGTGTATAAATTATTATATAAATAAGTTAATTTAGAATTAAAATCATCGATATCTTTAATATTTAAGATATATTCTAATCTAGATTTAACAGGGGATATACCTAATTTATTTCTTGCTGAAAAGTCTTTAGCCTTTTTATAAATAGTGACAGCGTTTTTAATATAAGTGTTAGGTATTTCTTTTTTATTTGAAGCAAAATCTTCAAAATCTTGAGTTAATATTTTTTCTACATTTATATCTAAAGATGAAAATGAACCGATACTAGTTCTATCACTAGGTATTGTAGCGTCTTTTAACCAGTCTTCATTTTCAGCTAAATATAAATCATCCTGAATTCTTGTTTTTGACATTTTAGTTTTTTCTCCTTAATTATGTTTTTATTTTATATTAATGAATTTTATTTATCAAATTAAATACATTAAAAAAGGATAAATTGAAGTAAACCCTTAAATTGACTTTTAGGATTCACTTCAAATTAATCCTCTTTATTTTTTCTTTGTTGTAGTTTTACTATTTTTTGAACTGCTTTTTGAACTGTTATTTTTTCTAGAATTATTTTTCTTTTTACTATTTGTAGGTTTAGATGCTTTATCTATATTCTTTTTAGATTTATTAGATTTGTTTTTACGTTTAGTTAATATGATAATAAGAGCGATAATAATTAATACAAACGCAATAATTGCTACAATTATTATGATTTGAATAGTAGAGAAACTATTATTAATTGTAATAGTTAATAGTTCTTTTTTATTTGAATTTGATTTAAGATAGAGCTTAATAGAAGATGTACCAGGTAAATATGTATTTAAAGTATAACCATCTATTTTTACGCAAGTTCTATTTGAAGATTCTAATTCAATAGTTTCACCATTTATTAAATTACTAAAATATAAATTGATTTTTGTAAATGAATTTGTATTTAAATTAATAGTTTTTTCTTCTAAATTATGTAAATATAAACTAGAAGAACCTACACTATATGAAAAGGTAATACTAGGATGAACATTAATTGTTGTTTTATATTCTTTTGTAGTAGTTGTACCTTCTTTTGTAGTAGTAAAAGTATATGTTAAATTAGTTGTACCTTCTTTTAAAGGTGTAATAGTTGATTTATTATTTTCATTAGAGATAGAGACGACATCTTCATTTGAATTTGTAACATTTAAAGTAGTATTATCATCTAAACTAGGTAAACTAATTTCAATTTTATCATTTAAATGTACATCATATGTTGTTTCTAAAGTAAATGTATCTGTAGAAGAAGCATTTTCAGGATCATAAATTAAATCCGCTAAGTTAGAATAATCAACAAAAGGATTTCTATTTTTTTGGACATTATAATAAATTAAATTATTTCTTTTTCTTTCATAAGAAGAAACTGGGTCAAGTTTATTCCATTTTAAGAAAGTAGAAAGATTATGGAAAACACCGTGATAATTAGTGTTATCATCAGTTAAACTAACATCATCAGTTAATATTAAATATGGTTCAGCTTCAGTATTTGTATCTAATTTTTTAGAGTATCTAGTAGCCATATAAAATAAGGCTCTAGCTACATCACCTTTATATTGATCAGTAGGTTCAAATACTTTTTCACCATCTTTACTATTACCAGTCCAACCACTAATATCAGTAGTACCATCTGCATAATAACAAAGCACTTCTTTTTTATTAGAAACTACTTCACCATAATATAGATCATTATGAATGTTGTTTGTATTATGATCTGCAGCAATTAAATGATGCAAATCTGTACCAGCTCCTTTACAAGGATCTTTACCACTTTGAGGTGGAAAGCCATGGCTTTTTACAAATACATGTTCTTTATCAACTTGAAGATAAGCTGATTTTCTTTTTTTACTAGACCAGTCAATACCACTAGTTAAACTACTATCTTTTGTATAACTATTAACATCAGTATTAATTTGCTTACTAGCTGTTGTAGTATCTGTATAGTAAAGAAGATTTAAATAATAATTATCACCAGTATCTAAAGAAAATGTATATGTATCAGGATCTATTTTATTTTTTGATAACTCATAATTTCTATCAGTGATTTTATACCATTTAGTTACATCACTATAGGAAACAAAATTATTGTCAGTTGATATTTTTTCATATAAATACGTTTGTAATTCACTTCCTTTTTTAGAAGAGAAATCACCATAGTAATTAGATAAATCTTCACTAGTAAATTCACTTGTTATATCTAGTTTTTGACTACTATCATAAGCTCTACCTTGATAAGAAGTACTAGCATAGTTAGTATTAGAACTATATGAAAATATGCTTGAAAGTAAAATGAGTGCTAAAGTAAATTTCATAGTAAACAATCTCCCCAAAAT
>CAVFIT010000062.1:0-5307 GCA_963622735.1 Phocaeicola dorei
CTAATTTAACATCTTCAATCATATCTTTTTCAACTTTTTTCATTTTTAAATCATCAATCACTTGTTTATAACCAATGCCTTTAAAAGCGTGTAAAAAAGGATCATATTCACTTATTAAATCTTTAACTTCTTGAAGCAATCCATTTTCAAACATTATATCTACTCTTTGATTTATTCTAGAATTTATTTCTTCATTTGATATTTCTATATTAAAAAATTTACATGGATATAAAAGTTTATTTGAAATAGGCTTACTAGATTTTTTAGTTCCATTTTTAGCCATATTTATAGCTCTTACTAGTCTTCTTTTATTATTTTTATCAATTACTAGACTTGTTTGATAATCAACTTCTTCTAGCATCTTAAAAAGTTCTTCATTAGATAATTGTTCTAAAGAATCATCTTTTATTTCTTCATCATTAAATTCATAGTTAAAAAGTGCGGCTTTTACATATAAAAAACTACCACCAGATAAAATAATATCTTTACCTTGTTTTATATATTTTTCAATAAGTTGTCTAGCTTGAAGTTGATATTCTTTTACTGAATAAGAACATGTTAAAGGTACACTTCCTACTAAATTAAAATCTATACCTTCCATTTCAGTTTCACTAGGTTTAGCTGAACCGATATTTAATTTATCATATATTTGAAATGCATCAGCATTAATTACAGGTAAATTTAAAAACCTAGCTAGTTTACAAACTAGACTTGTTTTACCAGATGCTGTTTGGCCTAAAATAACATATATCATTATTAAAATCCTGTCCTTTTAAATAATTTTTCTATATCATATTTAGAAATTTTAACAACTGTGGGTCTTCCATGAGGACAATTTAAAGGGTTTCTACATTTTGATAAATTATTAATTAAAGTTACCATTAATTCTTTAGTTAATATATGATTTGCTTTAATTGACATTTTGCAAGCTTTTGTTGCTATAGCAAGCCTTTTTACTTCCTTAATTGAAATATTTCTATCAGATAATACTTGAGTAACAATATCGTTAATTATTCCTATATTATCTTGACCTTGTAAAGAAGTAGGTAGTTGATCTACTCTAATTGAATTAGTTGAAAATAAGGAAGTATAAATACCTATTTCATTTAATAATTGAATATGGTTTTCATCATAGTTAGCTTTTAATGATGGGGTTAAATCGATAATAATAGGAATTAATGAAACTTGATAAGCTACATCTTTTTCAAATTCATCTTCACACTTTTCAAAATTAATTCTTTCTGCAGCAGCATGTTGATCTATTAAATACATTCCATCATCTGAATCACAAACAATATAAGTTTGTAATATTTGTCCAATAGGAATTAATGTGGGAAAATTATTGGATTTTACCACTATATTTTTAATAGTTACATCATTAACATAACCATTTGTATCAGCTACATTAAATTTAATAGAATTATCTTCATCAAATAAAGATACATCTTTACTTTGAGTAGGTATAGTATTTTCTATTTGATTATATGTTTGATTTTCTTGCTTATCAAAATTATCTAAAAATGGATTAGAAGATTGACTATCAACATCTATTTTCATATTTGAAAAAGATGAACTATCTAAGTTTGGTCTATTATTTGAAGTTAACTCAGCGACTTTTACTTGAGGAATTTCTACTTGATCAAAACTTCCTCTAGTTTTTGCTAAGCCCACTAACACTTGATTATAGGTTCTTTTTGCTAAATCATCTTCACAAGATAATCTAACTTCTTTTTTAGTAGGATGAACATTAACATCTACTAATGAATAATCTACATCAAATCTAATAAAAACTATTGGGTATCTTGATGGTGGTAAATAATCTTTATACGCATCAATAATAGATTTATTAACTTTAGGAATATAAACAGTTCTATTATTTAAAAATGTTAATATGTTATAACGATTTGAATAGGAAAAAGAAGGATGACCAATAAATCCACTTCCAGTAAATCCATCTCCATTTATATTAATAGGAATACAGTTTTTAGCGATGTTATTACCATATAAAATAGAAATTACTTCTAATAAATCCCCTCTTCCTGTAGTATTAATTACTAGATTATTATCAACTAACATTTTAAAAGAAATATTAGGAAAGCCTAAGCTAAGATGTTGAACAACTTCAATACAAGATTGAGTTTCAGTTCTATCAGATTTTAAATATTTTAATCTAGCAGGAGTATTATAAAATAATTCTTTAATTTCAAAAGTAGTACCTTTTCTAAGACTAGCAGGCTCTATTTTTAATTCTTCATCAGGAGAAGAGATAATATGACTACCTTTATTACCATCACATGTATATAAATTTACTTTAGAAATAGAAGCGATAGAAGGAATAGCTTCACCTCTAAAACCAAGAGTAGAAATTCTTGGTAAATCATAAATAGATGTTAATTTACTTGAAGCGTGACGTTTAAAAGATAACAAAGCATCTTCATCATCCATTCCATCTCCATCATCTTTAACACTAATTAATGTTTTACCTGCATTTATAATTTGAATTTGAATATTTTTAGAATGGGCATCTATTGAATTTTCTACTAATTCTTTAATAACTGAAGAAGGTCTTTCAATTACTTCACCAGCTGCAATCATATTTGCTAAAGTAGGAGACATTACTTTAATATTTGACATAATTATTTAACCTTCTTTTTTAATTCATATAATAAATTTAAAGCTTGTAAAGGTGTTAAAGTTAATGGGTCTAACTTTTTAAGTGTATCAATGATTTCTTTATTTTGATCATCTACTTTGACCTTTTCTACTTTTACAGCATTTTTTAATTGATTATAATCTATTTTATTATTTTCAAGTTTAGCTAATATTTGCTCAGCTCTAGAAATAACTTCATCAGGTAATGATGCTAATCTAGCAACATTAATACCATAAGATTTATCCATAGGGCCTTGTTCAACTTTATATAAGAAAGTAATGTCCTTATCATTTTCTAATACAGAAACATGAATGTTTTTAACTTGCTTAATATGATCTACCATCTTTGTAATTTCATGATAGTGAGTTGAAAATAATGTTTTAGCATGAACATGATTTACTATATATTCAATAATACCTTGGGCTAGTGCCATACCATCATAAGTAGCTGTACCTCTACCAATTTCATCAAATAATAATAATGAATTACTAGTAGCGTTTTGTAATGCTCTATTAGTTTCTGACATTTCTACCATAAATGTAGATTCACCTTTAATTAAATCATCAGAAGCACCAATTCTAGTAAATACAGCATCAAACACATATAAAGAACAACTACTACATGGTACATAACATCCAAGTTGAGCCATTATTACTATTAAAGCTAATTCTCTCATATATGTAGATTTACCACCCATATTAGGACCAGTAATTACTAATACATTTAAAGAATTATCCATTATATATGAATTAGATACAAATTGTTTAGATGGATTTACCTTTTCAATTACTGGATGTCTAGCATCTATTATTTTAATATCTCTTTGCTTATTAAATTCAGGTCTAACATAATTATTTTGACTTGAGACAACTGCTAAAGAACACATTACATCTAATATAGCTACACTAGTAGATAACATTTGAATTTTATTAGTATAACCTTTTACATATTCTCTTAGCTTTTGGAACAATTTATATTCCATATCTATTCTAGTTTCTTGAGCATGTAAAAGTTCTTGTTCTACTTCTTTTAACTCTTGAGTAATATAACGTTCACCTGTAGTCATTGTTTGTTTTCTAATATAACCATACTCATCTTTAATTTGAGAAAGTTGACCGTTACTTACTTCAATATAATAACCAAATATTTTTGAATATCCGACTTTTAATGTTTTAATACCAGTTCTTTGCTTTTCTTTATTTTCAATGTCTAAAAGATAGTTTTTACCTTTTGTAGACATATCAATTATTCTATCTAATTCCTCATTAAAACCTTTTTTAAAGATACCGCCTTCTTTAATAGTATTAGGACAATTAGGTTCAATTGCTTTTTCTAAAGTAGAAGTTAGTTCACTAAAATCATAAATATCGTTTAAAACCTTATCAAATTCGTTATTATTTAATTCTTTAACAATATCTTTAATAAAAGGCACTACATCTAAACTTGCTTTAAGTTGAAGCATTTCTTTACCTGAACATGAATCAAAACCTACTCTAGCAATTAATCTATCTAAATCGTAAATTTTATCTAATTGATTTATTAAATCACCTCTAAGTAAAAAATTTTCAATTAAGGCTTGAACCGTATTTAAACGATGATTAATCTCATCTAAGGATGCACTTGGTTCATTAATATAGTTTTTTAATAAACGTGCCCCCATTGGAGTTTTAGTTTTATTTAATAACCAATATAGAGTACCATAATCACCTTCACCAGCTAAATTCTTAGTTAATTCTAGATTAATTCTTGAATTATAGTCTAATTTTAAAAACTTATCTAATACGATATTATTTGCAGGTTTAAAATAATCTAACTCTCTTTTTTGAGTTTCTTTTAAATAGTTCATTAATGTAGAAATACAAGTAATTTGTCTTTCATCATTAATATATTCAAATAATGGTTCATAAGTTATATCTACATGATCGTTATTATAATAAGTAATACAAATTTTTGTATTTGATTTAATTAAATTGATTAATGATGCATCTAAATGAGTAGGAATAATTAATTCTTTTACATCATAATTTACTAATGTAGAAAGAATATCGTTATATGTATATTTAACATTAATAACATCTATTTCACCTGTAGAAAGATCTGCTAAAGCAAGAACATACATAAATTTATAATCTAAAAGACAGGCTAAATAATTATTATCATTTCCTTTAATTTCTAAATTAGCACCAGGAGTAATGATTTGAACTACATCTCTTTTAACAATCCCTTTACTGGCTTTAGGGTCTTCTAATTGTTCTACAATTCCTACTTTATGTCCGTTTTCTAATAATTTTTGAACATAAGAAAGATAAGCGTGATGAGGAATACCACACATAGGAACTTTTTCTTCTTTACCAGCAGATTTACCTGTTAAAAATAATTGTAATTCTTTTGAACAAGTTATAGCATCATCAAAAAACATCTCATAAAAATCACCTAATCTATATAAAATAATTAAATCAGGATGTTGTCTTTTAACTTCAAGATATTGTTCCATCATTGGAGTATAACTTGTTTCTTTTTCTTTTTTCTTTTTTGAATTTTCTTGCATAATAAATAACCAATTCCAAAAATAATTATATCAAGATTATATTTTTTTATCATTATTAATTATAAATAAACAATGAAAAAAGGTTACTAAGTTAACACCTAATAAC
>CAVFIT010000063.1:0-7401 GCA_963622735.1 Phocaeicola dorei
GGTAGTATCTAAAAATATTCCTTTTTTTGAATTTATTATTTCTTTTTCATTTAAAATAACTCCATGAGCTGAAGATACAAAAACTGTAGAAGAATAATCATAATTTTTATTAGGAGAATATAAACTACCATCTACTTTATTTAAAATTTGATCAAAAGTGTTTTTATCATGAACTATCATTCTTAAAAAGACTATATTTTTATCTTTATTTTCACTTTTATATTTAATTACTTGATTGATGGAATTACTTACTCCAAAGCAGAATCCTATAGGATTAATAACATATATCATCTTTTTTATTATACCATATATAAAATTATGTTTTTTAAGTAGTTTTTATATTATAGATAAAAGTATTGTGATATAATTTATAGGTAATTGAAGGAGTTTAAATAGTATGGACTTTGAAAAGTATATTTCTGTCACCCCAGATTTTCCTACAAAGGGTATTTCTTTTAAGGATATTTCACCTTTATTAGCTGATAAAGACGCATTTAATAGTGCAGTAAAGGCAATGAGTGAAATTATTAAACCTTATAATGTTGATATAATTATTGGACCTGAATCAAGAGGATTTGTATTTGGTGCTCCAGTAGCATTTAATTCTAATGTAGGTTTTGTTATGGCTAGAAAAAAGGGTAAGTTACCTGGAAAAGTTATTTCAAAGACATATACTTTAGAATACAATACAACAACAATTGAATTACCATATAATTCAATTAAAAAGGGCACAAGAGTATTCTTAGTTGATGATTTACTTGCAACTGGTGGCACATTAAAAGCTGTAAAAGAACTTGTAGAAGAACAAGGTGGTATAGTTTGTGGTATTGTCACTTTAATTGAATTAAAAGATTTAAATGGAAAAGCTAATTTAGATAATATTCCATACTATTCAATTTTAAAATTATAATTTATGAACATTCAAAATAAAGTAGTTACATTTGAAGAATTAGAACAATGTTATTCTCAATACATAACTGTTAGTTCTGATTTAGCTAATATCAAAAGAGCGTATGAGTTTGCTAATAAAAAACACGAAGGTCAATTTAGAAAATCAGGTGACCCTTATGTTAGTCATGTATTAGCAGTAGCTTTAATATTAGCTAAAATGCAAACCTCACCTACTACAATAATTTCTGGTTTATTACATGATACTGTAGAAGATACTGATACTACTTTAGAAGAAATTGAAAAAGAATTTGGTAAAGAGGTGGCTTTTTTAGTCGATGGATTAACTAAAATCACTCGTTTATCAGACTTTCATAAAGCTGATTTCCAAGCTGAAGATCATAGAAAAATATTTATTGCTATGGCTCAAGATATTAGAGTCATAGTTATTAAACTTGCTGATAGATTGCATAATATGCGTACTATGCAATTTCAACCTTTAGAAAAGCAACAAAGAATATGTAAAGAAACAATGGATGTATATGTTCCTATTGCTCATAGACTTGGTTTAAATACTATCATGTCTGAAATGCAAGATATTTCTTTATATTATCTTGATAGAAAAGGATATGAAAAAGTTGAATCTTTATTAAATCAATCATCTAAAGAATTAAATAATTCATTAACTAAGATTAAAGATAAAGTAGTTAAAATACTTGGTCCTACTCAAATTCCTTTTGAGATATCTTCTAGGGTAAAATCTATATATTCTATCTACAAAAAAATGTATATTAAAAATCATAAATTTGATGATATTTATGATATTCTCGCTTTAAGAATTATTACTAAAACAGAGACTAACTGTTATGAAATTTTAGGTTATATCCATTCAACATTTGTACCTTTACCTGGTAGATTTAAAGATTATATTGCTATGCCAAAACCAAACATGTATCAATCTTTACATACTACAATTTTATCAGGGGATGGGCATGTATTTGAAATCCAAATAAGAACAAAAGAAATGGATGAAACAGCTGAAGGGGGTGTTGCTGCTCACTGGCGCTATAAAGAGGGTAGTAAATACGATCCTAAAAAAGAACAAAAAGATATTGAAGACAATCTCCATTGGTTTAAAGAATTTGTCAATATGACAAATGATGATTCAAAAGATAAAAACGCTAGTGAATATGTCTCTTTACTTCAAAAAGATATATTCCAAGCTAATGTTTATGTATTTACTCCTAAAGGTAAAGTAATTGATTTACCTAAAGGGGCAACACCAATTGATTTTGCTTATAAAATTCATTCTCATATAGGTGATACTTTATCAGGAGCAAAAGTAAATGGTAAATTAGTTCCTATTTCTACTACATTAAAGACTGGTGATATGGTAGAAGTCGAAACTAAAGAATCATCTCAACCTAAATCTACATGGCTTGATATGTGTGTATCTAATTTTGCTAAGTCTAGAATTAAAAAATACATCGCTAAATTAAATCAAGACTATGTAAAAGATGAACAGATTGAAAAAGGCAAACAATCTATTAAAGATGCTTTAAAAGAAAGAAAAATTAATGAACCTAATATCGAAAAGAAAATCGATACTAAGTGTTTACAACATTTTAAATGTGATAAAATTGATGATTTTTATATAAAAGTTTATCAAAGAAATATCACTCCTCAAATGCTTGTTGATTATCTTGGACTTGAAAAATCTGATGCATCTATTGAAAGAGCAATTAATTCAACTCATGATATCGCTAGAAGAAATTATGCTAAAAAAGAAATTTCTAAAGATGCAGTTCTACTTGAAGATGGCTCATCAGCTATGATGAAACTAGCTCCATGTTGTACACCTATTCCTGGAGATAAAATAGTTGGATATATTACTCGTGGAAGAGGAATTAAAGTTCATAGAATAGATTGTCCTAATATTATTTCAGGAGAAAGACAAATAGATGTTATGTGGAATCCTGATTTTAATAAAGAAACAAGATATCCAGTTGATATAGTAGTTGAATGTTATGATAGAGCAAGTTTATTACTTGATATTATGAATTCAGTTACTTCATTAAATGCTTTAATTACTAAAATTAATGGCAAAACTAAATCTTCAACTAATATATGTGTAATTTCTTTAACATTACAAGTGAATAATAAAGAACAATTAGATAAAATATTTGTCGCGTTAAGAAATGTTAAATCTTGTTATGATGTTAGAAGATGTATTCACTAAGGAGGTTATATGGCTGAAATTATTAAAAAACCTAGAGGTACTAGTGATTTTATAGGTGATGATAAAATTTTATTTGATATTATCGAAGATAAATTATTCCAAATCAGTGAATCATTTGGCGCTAATAAAGTAGATGTACCTGTATTTGAAGAAACTAAATTATTTGTAAGATCAGTTGGTGAATCAAGTGATATTGTAAATAAAGAAATGTTTAGACTTGATGTTAAAGGTGAACATGATTATGTATTAAGACCTGAATTTACAGCTGGTATTAATAGAATGATGATTGAAAATAAATTGTTTGCTTCACCTGATTTACCACTTAAGTTTTCTTATTTAGGACCTGTTTTTAGATTTGAAAGACCTCAAGCTGGTAGATTACGTCAGTTCCATCAATTTGGCGTTGAATTTTTAGATACCAAGATAGACTTTTTAACAATGATGGATGCTGTTTTAAATATCTATCATGCTGGTAAAAGTGTACTAGGTCATGATTTAATGTTAAAAATTAATTTCTTAGGTAGTAAACAATCTAGAGAAAATTATAAAATTGCTTTAAAAAATTACTATCAAGATAAACTTGATAGCATGTGTGAAGATTGTAAAAGAAGATATCAAGTAAATATTTTAAGAATATTAGATTGTAAAGTTAGCTCTGATATTGAAATTAATAAAAACGCTCCTATCTTAACTGATTACCTTATTGATGAAGATAAGGCTATGTTTGATAAAATTAAACAAGGTTTATCTAAACTTGGAATAGAATATGTAATTGACCCTAAATTAGTAAGAGGTTTAGATTATTATACTGGTTTAGTATTTGAATTATATGACCCAACTAATTTACAACTTGGCGCTATTGGTGCAGGTGGTCAATATGGTAATTTAACTAGTGAACTTGGTGGACCTAGTTTTGAAGGGATTGGTTTTTCATTTGGTGTAGAGCGTTTACTACTTGCATTAAACCAAGAACAAAAAGAAAAGTTATTATCATCTAAAAAACCTTATTTAGATTATTTTGTAATAGATTTAAGAAAAGAAAAGGATCTATTACCATTAGAAATTGAAAATATTTTAAGAATTAATGGTAAAAAAGTTTCTTCAAGTTCATATTCTAAAGCTTTAAATGGTTCATTAAAAATGGCTGATAGAAAAAATTCTAAATATGTATTAATTTTTGATGATTACAATCCTAATAAAATAATAGTAAAAAATATGAAAGATAGAACTCAAGATATTATTGATTTTGATACTTCAGATAATATCTATAAATTTTTATCTACTAAATAGAAAAGAGGATTAATATGGAAAGAACAATAATGTGTGGCCTAATAAGAAAAGAACATGTAAATAGTGATGTTGTTTTAACTGGTTGGGTAAGTAAAGTTAGAAACTTTGGCTCATTAGTTTTTATTGACTTAAGAGATAGATCTGGTATAGTTCAATTAAAAGTTTCAACTGAGTTAATGGATAGACTTCAACTTAAAAATGAATATTGTATTAAAGTTGAAGGTAAGGTTGTACTTAGATCAGATATAAATAAAAACATTCCTACTGGTGAAGTAGAAGTAGAAGTAAAAGATATAACTTTATACGCTAAATCAGAATTAACTCCTTTTATTATTAGTGATAAATCTGATGCTTTAGAAGAAACTAGACTTAAAAATAGATATTTAGACTTACGTAGACCTGTATTACAACATAATCTTGAATTAAGACATCAAATTTTAAAAACAAGTAGAGATTATTTAGAAGGATTGAATTTCTTAGAAATTGAAACTCCTACATTAATTAAATCTACTCCAGAAGGTGCAAGAGACTATTTAGTACCTTCTAGAACTAAAAAAGGATGTTTTTACGCTTTACCTCAATCACCTCAAATGTATAAACAACTTTTGATGATTTCTGGAATGGATAGATATTATCAAATTGCTAGATGTTATCGTGATGAAGATTTAAGAGCAGATAGACAACCTGAATTTACTCAAATTGACTGTGAAATGTCATTTGTTAATAGAGAAGATGTATTACAAGTTATCCAAGGCTTAGTAAAAAAGATATGGAAAGACTGCTTAAATTACGATTTAGAAGACTTTGAAAGAATTTCATATAAAGACGCTATTGACTTATATGGTTCAGATAAACCTGATATGAGATACGATATGAAGTTAATTAACTTAACTGATATTTTATCAAAAGGTAGTTTTGAAGCTTTTAAAGGAAAAGTAATTAAAGGTGTTGTAGTTAAAAATTACGCCTCCAATGTATCTAGAAAAGTAATGGATAGCGATAATTTATTAGTTAAGAAATTTAAACTTCACGGTGTTTCTTTCTTTAAAAAGGAAAATGGGGTATTAAATAGTAGCTTAGCTAAATATTATACTCAAGATGTATTAAAAGAATTAGATTCTAAATTAGAATTAGAAGATAACGATTTATTAATTGTTGGTGCAAATGAATCTAATGAAGTTGTCTCTATCGCATTAGGTGCAATTAGAAGTGAATACGCTAAAAAATTAAATTTAACAGATCCTAATATCTTTAAACCTTGCTTTGTTATCGATTGGCCTTTATTTGAAAGAGTTGATGATCATTATGAATCATTATCTAACCCATTTACTAGACCTAGAGATGAAGATTTAAAATATTTAGATACTGATGCTACAAAAGTATTATCTTACGCTTATGATACAGTAATTAATGGTATGGAACTTTCAAGTGGTTCACTTAGAATTTATGATGGTAAGCTTCAAGAAAAAGTCTTCCAATTATTAGGCTTAACTAATGAAGATATTAAACAAAGATTCGGCTTCTTTGTAGATGCATTTAATTATGGTACTCCTCCTCATGGTGGATTTGCCTTAGGCGTTGAAAGATTAGCTATGTTAATTTGTAAAACAGATAATGTTAGAGATGTAGTAGCATTCCCTAAAAACTTACAAGCAAGTGATTGTATGAGTGAATGTCCTTCACAAGTTCCAGTTGAAAACTTAGATATTTTAGGTATTCAAGTAAAGGAAGATAAATAATGAAATTTTCAACTTTTAATTTAGATAAAAAGTTAGTAGATTTTTTAGCATCAAAAGGGTATAAAGAACTTTCTTCTATTCAAGAAAAAGCAATTCCTAGTTTATTAGCTAATAAATCTAGCTTTGTCAAAGCTCCTACTGGCTCAGGTAAAACATTTTGTTATTTAGTTCCTATTGTTAATGATTTAGATATAACTAAATCATGTCAAGCTATTATTATTGTTCCTACAACTTTACTAGTTGATCAACTTTATCTTACTTTTAGACGTTTTACATCATATAAAAACTTTAAAATTGATGTTATTAAAGATGGTACTTCTAAAAACATAGATTCATATAATGGACATATTATAATTACTACTCCTAACATGTTTTTATTAAACTATAATAAGTTTAATTTAAAAGACTTAAAAAGATTAATAATTGATGAAGGAGATATGTTAATATTTGATGGCTTTGAAGATCAATTAGTTCAAATATTAGCTCTTGATTTAAAAGGTAGTAAATCCTTATTTACTGCTAGTGTAAATGAACATTTAAATACATTAGTTAAAAAATATATACAAGCTGATAAATTAATTGAAGTAAATCAAGGTCAAATTACTTCATCAAATGTTGCCCATTATTTTGTCGATATTAAAAATAAAGATAAAGTCGATGCTTTAATTAAGTTTTTAAAAATTAAAAAGCCATATAAAGCTATTGTATTTGTCTCAAAAAAGAGTGAAATAGATTCTATTTCTGATAAACTTAATAATAGTGGTATTAATCATCTTTCTATATCATCTAGTTTATCTAAAAGAGAACAAAATAGAATATTAAAATTATTCTCAAGTGATTCTAATTATAATTTATTAATCGGTTCAGATTTAATATCACGTGGTTTTGATGTTGAAGATGTATCTGATGTTATTTCTTTAGATTTACCCTATGACCTTACTTATTATTTCCACCGTGCAGGTAGAACGGGTAGATTTGATAAAAAGGGAAATTCTTATATTTTCTATTCTGAATCTGATTTAGAAAAACCTAGAGAGCTCGCTAAAAAGAATCTTAATTTTAAATACTTAACTTTAAAAGATGATGTTTTAAAAGAAGAAAGAAGTCTTTCAGATAAAGCTAATAGACCTAAGATAAATAATTTGTTATTAGAACAAGAAATTAAAAAGAGTATTTATAAAAACAAATTACGTTCTAAAAAGGTTAAACCTAATTATAAAAAGAAAATTAGAGTCGCTATAGAAA
>CAVFIT010000064.1:0-7247 GCA_963622735.1 Phocaeicola dorei
GATTATTATCTAATCTTAATAAATAATCTTCATTGGCCTGTTTAGTTTGATTAATTACTACAAAACTAGCGATTTCTTTTTTTAGATATCTAAGTTGATATATAGCTAAACAAATTAAATATATTTCATCATCATCTTCTTCAAAATCATTAAACAAATTAGTTGCTTGATATCTAAGTAAGAAAAAATGTCTCATGCATCCTTGTATAGTCTTACTAAAAATAGAATAGTCATCTTTAGAAAAATTATATTGATTTTTAAAATCAAGCATAACCATATGATATGACTTTTTATTATCGATAATTTCTTTTAAGCCTTTTAATGCAATAGACAATATATTCATAGATTTTATTCCATTAAAAATTATAGCATAAAAAACTGTAGTAATTATACTCTTAATTAATATATTAATTAGCCTACTATCTTTTAAAAGATTTTAATCTTTCTAATTCCTTAATTCCTTGCTCTTTTTCTTTTTCTTCAACTCTTTTTTCATAGTCTTCAAAAGCGTTTCCTAAATATGGCTCACTATCTTCATCTTCCATTTCAAAATGTGCCATATTTTCATCAGACATAAATAAAGGATAGTCTTCATTTAAGAAAATATGTTCTCTATCTTCATCAAAGTAATTAAATATAATTCTTACATGAACAGAAATTTGATTCATGAATAATTTAGCTATATATTCACTTGCTTTATTTTCTAAAGGTTTATATTTTTCACTTGCTTCAATTTCAATATTTATAACATATGAAGTTTGTTCAATTCCTTTATGAATTAAATATGAATCAGGAGCATAAAACAATATTTCTTTTTCATCTGTTTCAAAAATTTGAGCAAATTGAGCATGTAATGCTCTAACATAATCTTCAGCTTGATATTGATCAATACCTAATAATTTAACAATAATCATTTTAATTCTCCTTTTATATGTCGCTAGATGGATCTACATCTACAACAATTTTTACATCTGATGAATCTAAATTCAAACTTAACATTTCTTCAATGATAGGTTGAATTAAATTACGATCTTTGTATTTTATCATAATTTTTCTATAATATCTATTATTTAACTTTTCAATAAATGGAATTGCAGGACCAAATATAGAAGCGCGTTTATTTTTATTAAAAGTTTGACTTACTAAAAAGCCTTTGACTTTATAAGCTGCTTTTTCTACATCACTTTTTTGCTTAGCAGATATTGTAACATCAATCAAATATACATAAGGTGGATAACTACGATTATGTCTTAATTCCATTTCGTATTTATAAAAATCATCATAATTTTGTTTACTAGCTAATTTTATGATGTCATTTGTTGGTGAATAGGTTTGAATAATAGCAACACCTTTACTATCTTTTCTACCTGCTCTACCAACTAATTGAGTAATTAAATCAAAAGTATCTTCATTAGATTTATAACTAGGAATTTCTAAACTTTGATCTGCAAGTAAGCTACAAGCCAAATTTACATTAGGAAAATCATGCCCTTTAGCTACCATTTGAGTACCAATCATGATATCGTATTTACCATTATTAAAATCATTTAATATTTTATGATAAGCACCTTTTTTACGTGTTGTATCTAAATCTAATCTAATAGTTCTTCCTTTAGGAAATAACTTATTAATTTCTTCTTCTACACGTTGAGTGCCAAAACCTGTATAAGTAAAATCTTTACTATTACAAGAAGGACATTCTAAATCATCTTTTTCAATTTGATAATCACAATGATGACAAGAGATAATTTTTTCAAATTTATGATAAGACAAAGGAATATTACAATTTGGACATTTTATAATCCTTTGACATTCTCTACAAATATAAATTGGAGAATACCCTCTTCTATTTAATAATAAAATTGCCTGTTTAGAATTATCTAATGTATTTTGAATTTCTTTTCTTAAAGGAATAGAAATCAAATTCGAATTATAATCGATATTTTCATAATTTGATAAATCAACAATTCTTACTTCAGGTAGTGGGTTTTTATTAAATCTAGAATCTAATCTTAATAACTTATAAATACCTTTATCAGCTTTTGCCTTAGTTTCTATTAAAGGTGTAGCTGAAGCATAAATAACTTTACAATTTTCAATTTTAGATCTAAATAAAGCTACCTTTCTTGCATCATAAAAAGGTTTACTATCCTGTTTATATGATTCGACATGTTCTTCATCAATTACTATTAGTTTTAAATTATGAACTGGAGCAAAAATACATGATCTTGTACCTATTGCAATTTTAGCAATATTATTAGCTAATCTTAAATATTCATCATATTTTTCTCCATCAGAAAGTCCTGAATGAAACAAAGCTACTTTTTGACCAAATATAGACTTAAATTTAGCTATTAATCTATCAGTTAATGAAATCTCAGGAACTAAAACAATACAGCCTTCATCTTTTTTAAGACAATCTTCTACTAATTTAATATACACTTCAGTTTTACCTGAGCCAGTAACTCCTAAAAGTAAATATATTTTATCTTCACTATCTTTTATTTGATTATAAACTTGTTTTTGTTGACTATTTAAATCTACTACTTGTGTAAATTCATAGTCAGTTTCAACTTCTCTATATTCTTGTCTAGATTCTAATTTAATATAGTTATTATCAAGTAAAAATTGTAATGATTTACTTTTTGAAATGTCTTTTTTATCGATAAATCCCGCATCTTTTATTTTAAAATATATTTTCTTTTGATTTGAAGAAAGTGTATTATCAAGTTCTTTATCACTTACTTTATAAAAATATGAATAGTTTATCTTGGGCTTATAAAAAGAAGTAGTATTAGGTCTTAATGAAGGAGGAAGCATTACTTTTAATACTTCTACTAAAGGCGCAAAATAATACGATGAAACTTGATTTGCTAATTTTAAAAGATTCTCATTTAAAATAGGTGTATCATCTATTATTTCTTCTACACAATTTAATTTATAAGGCAGTTTACTTATATAAGTATTGTAATCTTCATCTATTTGTTTAGGATCATTAACAATAAATCCCACTATTAAAGAAGAGTTAAATTTAACTTTAACTCTACAACCCTTTTTTATTTGCCTATCTTGTAAATAAGCATATGTAAAAGGTTTATTTAAACTATATACTCCTCTTTCAACAATAACATCTACAAGATAAAACATTTTATACCTTTTTATTCTTTTTGATTATCTATTTCTTTTTGAATGATTTGTTCTATTTCTCTTGCAGCTTCAGTTACAATATCATTTAAAACGGTATATTTATAATTTTTTTTTTCTGATAATTCAGATTTAGCTTTTGCTAATCTAGCTTTTATAACATCTTCAGTTTCTGATTTTCTTTTTCTAATTCTTTTTTCAAGAGCCGCAAATGAAGGCGGAATTAAAAATATTGATACTACATCATCATCTTTAACTGAAGCTAGTACTTGCTTAGCACCTTGAACTTCAATTTCAAGCAAAACATTTTTGCCTTGGTTTCTTAATTCTTCAACTTTATCTTTAGGTGTACCATATTGATTACCTACAAATGAAGCATGCTCTAAAAAATTACCTTTTTTAATGTTTTCATTAAATTCTTCTTCACTTACAAAAAAATAATCTTTACCATTTTCTTCTAACTTTCTAGGAGCTCTAGTAGTCATTGAAATAGAATATGCTAAATTAAGTTTGTTGTTTTCCATTAAAATTCTTCTAACAGCGCCTTTACCAACACCTGAAGGTCCTGAAAGAATAATTAAAAGTCCTTTTTTCATAAATTTATTTAGTTTTTCCCTCTACCATTACTATTATAACATAAAAGTATTTATTAAAAGCAATTAAACTAATATACTTTTAATTTTTTTAACATGTTATAATTATTTAGCAATGGCAATAGATAATTTAGGTTTAAAAATAATCGCTAATAAATTAAATGACCAACTTGTTGGTGCTTTTTTAGATAAGCCTTATGCTTTATCTAATAAACATTTTGCTTTCTCATATCATGGTGGAAAACAAGAATCTAATTCAGGTAGAGGAAGTTTAATATTATGTTTAGAACCTAATAATCCATTTATTACATATTCATTTAATAAATATACAAAGATTCAATTAAACACTCCCTTTTTTAATTCATTAAAAAAATTAACTGGTACTCAAATAGAATCTATTAAAAAATTAGATGGAGATAGAATAATAGTAATTAATACAAAAGTTATTAATAATACATTTGATAACATAAATACTGGTTATTTATTAATTATAGAATTATTCCCTCAACAACCAAATGCATATATTATACCTTTACCATATAATAAAGTTGTAAGTATATATAAACAACATGATGATATTACTTCATCTAGATATATAACTAGAGGAACTACCTATATTCCACCTTCTAAATTAGATGGAATATCCTATGAAGATGATACCTTTGAAAAAGCTAGTAAAAAGTTATCTTTTTCTACTAGAAAATTATTTGAAAAATACATTCAAGATAAAAATTTTACTACATGTTTAAATCAATTATTAGAATCTAATCAACTATATTTAATTAATAACAATATAGAACCTTTTCATTTTGGAATAGAACCTGTTAAAAAAATAAATGTAGAAGATATATATGATACATATATTTCTAATCAAGCTGTACTTGCAAAACAATATAATAACTTAGAATTAATTAACACAGTAAAAAGACAAATTGAACTTGCTAAAAAGAAGCTATCCCATATTCAAAAAGATTTACAAAGTGCAAATAACAAAATGGTATATATGGAATATGGTCAAATCATCATGCTTAATCAACTTGATATTAGTCTAGGTCAACTATCTTTAGATTATGAAAATTATCATATTAATTTAGATCCTAAATTAACTAGTATAGAAAACGCTAATAAATATTTTAAGTTATATCATAAAGCTAAATCAGCTAGAGTGATTTTGACTCCATTAATTGAAAAATGTCAAAAAGAAATAGAATATTTACAAGGTGTTTTATTACAAATCGATAAAGGAACTAACCAAGATATTCTAGAAATAAAACAAGAACTTGCATTACAAGGTTATTTAAAAGATAAAACTATTAATCCAAAACGTCTATCTTCTAAAAAAACTTATTCTCCTCATTATTTAATTACAGATTACTGTAAAATAGGCTTTGGTAACAATTCATTACAAAATGAAGAACTCACTTTTAATATTGCTAGAAAAGATAATATTTTTATGCATGTAGCAAATTATCCTGGCTCACATGTTGTAATTTTAGAAGGCGATTGTGATCAAACTAGATTACTTGCAGCTGAATTATGTTTATATTTATCTTCATTAGATAGTGGAGATATCATGTACACAACTAAATCTAATGTAAAAAAGAATAAAGAAAAAAGAGGATTAGTTAATCTACTAGAATATAAACTAATCACTCTTAATAAAATAAGACCTTCATCAATTGAATTATTTAATAAAACTCTTAATAGACATTAATTATCTTCTTCAAATAAGAAATTTTCACCTTTTATTACTTCACATGTAGAAAGTCCTTGAAAGTGTTGTTGTCTTTTAACTTCTGATAAAAGTATAGCAACTGAATTAGATAAATTTAAACTTCTTGAATCACTTGTCATAGGAATTCTAATTGTCTTAGAATAATATTTTCTTAAAATATCATGAGGAATTCCTGATGATTCTCTACCAAACATTAAAAATAAATCGTCTTTAGTAGAAGAATAATCTGCATCAGAATATATCAAGGAAGAATATCTAGTAACATAGTAAATATTCTTATCTCCATATTTTTTATAAAATTCATCTAATGATGGTATTCTTTCAACATTTAAACCTATTAAATAATCCATACCCGCTCTTTTCAATGATTTATCAGATAAATCAAAAGTAATATAACCTACAATTATTAAATTAGCATCTAACGCTTTACATGTACGCATTATATTACCCACATTAGCGGGTTTTTCAGGTTCAAATAAAACAATATTAACCATTTTATCTACTAATTTTCTTAGTCTTTAATGTTAAATAACTAAGTAAATCTTTATCATCTTTAACTAAAGGTGATAACTTATCATAAACTAATTGATGATAGTCATTTAACCATTTGATTTCTTCATCAGACATCATATCTAAGTCTAATGATTCTGTAGTAATAGGAACATATGTGATAGTTTCAAATTTATAAAATACACCATCACTTGTTTCAAAAGCAGGAACACATAATAAGTTATTTTCAATTCTAATACCATATTTATCTTGCTTATAAACACCTGGTTCAATTGTTGTAACCATACCTGGAACTATTAAATCTTGATCATCTCTTTCAGGAACTTTTTTATATCTAAATCCATTAGGGCCTTCATGTACATTTAACATATAAGATACACCATGCCCAGTACCGCATTTATAATCCATTCCTCTTTCCCAGAAATATTCTCTAGCTCTAATATCAATTGTTTGACCTGTAGATCCATGTAAGAATATTGTCTTAGAAAGATTAATAACAGCTTTTAAAGTTAAAGTATAATCAGTTATATATTCTTTTGTTGGTTTACCTACTAAAAAAGTTCTAGTAGTATCAGTTGTTCCACCATAATATTGTCCACCACTATCAACTAATAATTCAATGCAGTCTTTATTAACTATAGAATGAATATCTTTTGTAGGTTCATAATGCATTTGAGCAGCATTTTTTCCACATGCAGCAATTGTATCAAAAGATAATTCAAATAAATCTTTAGAAAGATATCTAAATTCTTGTAATTTATTAGCATAATCATATTCAGATAAATTATTAGAAATATTTTCTTCTAAATATTTTCCAAATCTCAATAAAGCTACACCATCAATAGCTTGGACTCTTTTAATGTTATTAGCTTCAACTTCACCTTTAATAGCTTTAGCTAAATAAGAAGGATTTCTTCCATTAACAGGATTTTTAATTAAAGAATAAAGTAAAGCGGATACTTTAGAAGGATCTACTAATGTTTTAACACTATCATGTTCTTTTAAAAATGAACTAATTTCATCATATTCATGAATTTGAACACCTTTTATATCAAAATCCAATTTAGATTTATCGATAAATAAATGAGTTCCATATTCTTTAGAAATATATAAATATGAATAAAATACAGGGTTACAACTAACATCATTACCTCTGATATTTAAAATCCATGCGATATCATCTAAAGTAGTAACTAAATTAGCTTTTGCGCCTAATTTTTCAGTCTTGGAAATAATTTCATCTATTTTTTGAGTATATGTTAAAG
>CAVFIT010000065.1:0-5787 GCA_963622735.1 Phocaeicola dorei
ATATAATATAATACTTGAAATAAAAATAAATAAAACATAAAATATTATTGTTCTGTTGATGGTGAAAGAATTAACTTTATGTTAAAGGCCACTCACCTAGGAAACGCTTAAATCAGTGTAAAGTATTGTAAATAAGGGCACTTAAATGTGAATCAGGATGGTACCGCGGATAATTTGTTTCGTTCCTGAATTAACAGTGCTTTTTTATTTGTTAAAAAAAGGAGATAAAACAATATGAGAAAAATGTCTGCAGATGAAATTAGAGATACCTGGTTACAATTTTTTAAATCTAAAGGTCATTATATTGAACCAAGCGCTAATTTAATTCCTCAAAATGATCCTACTTTACTTTGGATCAATGCTGGTGTAGCTGCATTAAAAAAGTATTTTGATGGTTCTACTAGACCTGAACATAGACGTATTACTAATGCTCAAAAATGTATTAGAACTAACGATATTGAAAATGTCGGTCATACTTCTCGTCACCAAACATTTTTTGAAATGTTAGGTAATTTTTCAATAGGTGATTATTTTAGAAACGAAGTAATACCTTGGGCTTGTGAATTATTATTAGATGAAAAATGGTTTGGTATTCCTAACACTAAATTATATGTGACATATTATCCTGATGATTTAGCTACTAAAAAATTATGGATAGATAATGGTATGTTAGAAGATCATTTAATTCCTTTAGCTACTAACTTTTGGGAAATTGGTGAAGGCCCAGGTGGTCCAGATACAGAAATCTATTTTGATAGAGGCGAAAAATACGATCTTGAAAATAGAGGCGTAGAAATGCTAAAAAACGATGAAGATAATGATAGATACATTGAAATATGGAACATTGTCTTTTCTCAATATAATTGTCAACCAGGTGTATTAAAAAGAAGTCAATATAAAGAACTTCCTCAAAAAAACATCGATACAGGGGCTGGATTAGAAAGATTTTGCTGTGTCATTCAAGGTGTTGATACTAACTTTGATACAGATTTATTTAAACCTATTATCGATTGGATTAGTTTAAAATCTAATAAACCTTATGAAGGTGAAAATAAATTAGCATATAGAGTAATTGCTGATCATGTTAGATCAGTTACCTTTGCTTTAGCTGATGGTGCAAACTTTTCAAATGATGGTAGAGGTTATGTTTTAAGAAGATTACTTAGACGTGCTATTAGATATGCTAATAAGTTAGGACTTAAAACTGGTGCGTTAGCTGAACTTGTTTATGTTTGTAGTAAGAACATGTCTCATTTCTATCCTTATTTACTTGATCAACAAGATAAAGTATCTAAAATGGTATTATCAGAAGAAGAGAAGTTTTCTAAGACATTAAAACAAGGTGAAGGCTTATTAAATGAATATTTAGCTAAATCAGATACAATTCTTTCTGGTGAAGATGCTTTTAAATTATCTGATACTTATGGCTTCCCAATTGAATTAACAATTGAAATTAGTAAAGAACATGGTAAAGATGTTGATTTATCTAGTTATAATAAGTGCCTTGAAGATCAAAAACAAAGAGCTAGAAACGCTAGAGGAAATAGAGAATCATTTAAATCTCAAGATAAAGACTTACTTGAATTTACATCTCCTTCAGAATTTAATTATGATGATAAGATCTTAACATCTAAAGTAATAGGTATATTTAAAGATGGTAAAAAAGTAGATCAAATTGATGATGAAGGCGATATTGTATTTGATAATACTAATTTCTATGCTGAATCAGGTGGACAAATCTATGATTTAGGTGAAATTAAAAACGATACTACTTCTTTAAATGTCACTGGTGTATTTAAAGCTCCTAATAAACAACATCTCCACCATGTAGATGTTTTATTTGGAAAAGTAAAACTAGGTGATACATTTACTTTAATACCTGATTTTACTAGAAGAGCTGCTATTAGAAAAAATCACTCATCTGCTCATTTATTCCAAGCTGCTTTACAACAAGTAGTAAGTAAAGATTGTCATCAAGCAGGTTCATATGAAGATGATAAAGTAATGAGATTTGACTTTACATTAAATAGAAAATTAACTGATGAAGAATTAGATAAGATTGAAGATATTGTAAATAGTAAAATAGCAGAAGGCATCAAACAAGAAACTAAAATAATGGATATTAAAGAAGCTGAAAAAGAAGGGGCAATGCACTTATTTAGTGAAAAATATTCTCAACAAGTTAGAGTTGTCTGTTTTGGCTCTTTTTCAAAAGAATTTTGTGCTGGTACTCATGTAAATAATACTTCTGAAATTGGAATCTTTGTAATTGGTAGTGAAGAAGCTATTTCAAGTGGAGTAAGAAGAGTTACCTGCTATACTTCTTATAACGCTTATAAATACTTAAAAGAAAAAGAATTAGAATTAAAAGATATCTCTAGTTTAATTAATGTAAATTCTGATAAAGAAATATTACCTAAGTTAAAAGCTAATATTTCTGAACAAGAAAATACAAAGAAATATATTTCTACTCTAGAATCTAAAATAGTCTCTTCTTTAATAAGTGAAATTAAAACATCTTATGAAGTAATTAATTCTAAAAAGATATTTGTAAGTAAGGTTAATAATTTAAATCATAACCAAGTATTAGATATTATTAAAGCTATTACAAGTGAAGAAAATAGTGCTATTTTAGTATTAAATATTAAACAAGGTAAATCTGAACTTGGTATTGGTATTTCATCAAATTTATTATCTAATTATAAAGCTGGTGTATTAGTTAAAAATGTAACTAGTATATTAGGTGGTAGTGGTGGAGGTAAACCTGATACTGCCTTTGGTGGATTTACTTTAACTGAAAATATCGATAAAGCCATTTCAATATTTAAGGAGTCCTTCTAATGAGAAGTTTAGGCTTAGATTTAGGAACTGTAACTTTAGGTATTGCTATATCTAGAACTGGTATCATTTCTTCAGGTTATGAAGAATTTAGATACCAAGATTCTAATTGGCAACAAGCATTAGATGAAGTTATAAGAATTGTAAATTTAGAAAAAATTGAAGCGATTGCACTAGGTTTACCTCTTAATATGAATGGAACTGATTCTAATATGACTCTAAATGCAAGAAATTTTGCATCTATGATACAAAAAGCTCTTCCAAATGTTAAAATAAGTTTAATAGATGAACGCTGGTCTACAAAACAAGCCACACGCTCTATGTTAGAAGGTGATTTATCTAGAAATAAAAGAAAGAAGATTGTAGACAAGATGGCTGCACAAATTATCTTAGATACATTCTTAGAAAGAGGATTTTAAAAATATGTCTAAAAAAGAAAATATCATCACTTTAGAAGATGAACAAGGTAATGGTACAGATTTTGAATTATTGTTTTCAATTGTCTACAAAAAAACTAATGTAAGATATTTATATGTGTTAGATCCAAACGATAAAACTAATGAAACTGTTATCGTATTTTCTTGTGATGAAGAAGGTAATGTTGAAACAGTTGATGAAAGTGAAGATGATGAATTAAGAGAATTTATTCAAGATACATTTGCTGCATATGAAAATGGTGATTTAGTTCCTGTTAATGAAGATGGTGAATTAGAAGAAATTGAAGAAGAACATGAATGTTGTTGTAATAAACACCATCATGAAGATGAACATCATTGCTGCAAGCATCATGAAAAAGATAATGATGATTCTAACCATCATTGCTGCTGTCATAACGATTAAGTTAGCTAGCTAACTTTATTGAATTTTATATAAAAATTTATTTATTTTTAAGTAAATATATGCTTTAATATTTACCATAGGAGGATAAAAACTATATGTCATGGTTTAATAAACAATCCAGATTAATTCAAATCTTATTATTATTAATTCCTTTTGTTAACTGGGTTACAGAAATTGTTGTTCGTGTTACAGGTATGATCGAAAAACCTACATTAACAAACATTTTAGGTTTTATCTTAGTACTCTTCTTTGGTTTACCAGTCGGTTGGTTAGACTTAATTTGGGTGTTATTATTCAACCACTTAATTCTTTGCAAATAATCTTTATTGCATTAATTAAAATAGATGGCTTTAATAAGCTGTCTTTTTTTGTTTTAAAACTAAAATTTTAATTAAATAAATGTTATTATTTATATGTAATATAAATAGAAAGATAATGAATATGAAAATAATATCGTTTAATGTAAATGGAATACGCGCTATACTTAAAAAAACCTTTAAAGAAGATTTTGATAAATTAGATGCAGATATTTTTGTAATTCAAGAAACTAAATATAGTGAAACTAGTCATGATAAATTTCCTTTTGAAAAAGAAGGCTATTTTACTTACTGGACTAATTCAAAAATTAGAAAAGGATATTCAGGAGTTTGTATATTTACTAAAAAAGAACCTTTATCAGTTCATTACGGTTTAGAAAATAATAAATATGATGAAGAAGGTAGAGTAATTACTTTAGAATATAATAATTTTTATTTAGTAGGTTGTTATGTTCCAAATTCAGGAGATGGTTTAAAACGTCTAGATTTTAGAATGGAATTTGAAGATGAACTATTAGATTATTTACATGAATTAGATTTAAAAAAGCCAGTTATATATACAGGTGATTTAAATGTCGCTCATAATCCTATTGATATTAAAAATCCTAAATCAAATGATCATAATGCAGGTTATACTTTCCAAGAAAGAGAAAAGTTTACTAGATTATTAAATAATGGATTTATCGACACATTTAGATATTTATATCCAGATACAGTTAAATATTCTTGGTGGTCATATCGTTTTAATAGTAGAGAAAATAATGCAGGTTGGAGAATCGATTATTTTATAGTATCTAATCGTTTAATTAAAGATGTAAATGATTCTTTAATTTTAAATGATGTTTATGGATCTGATCATTGTCCTATTGAGCTAGATGTTAATTTAGATTAATATTGAAATATTCTATAAAAAATATATATAATTTGTGTTAAAATAAAATGTAAGGAGTTTCATATATGTTTAAATTTGCAGTTACAGTAAAACCGAATTTAGCTAATGGTAAAGAATTAGTAAATATTGTAAAATCTCATTTTATAGATCTAGGTAATATTTATGATGAAGAAGATCCTGATATTATCTTTGCTTGTGGAGGAGATGGTACTTTATTAACATCAATTAAAAATAATACAGGTAAAAAATGTTCTTATATGATGATTAATGCAGGTACATTAGGATTTTTTAGAGAATATGATTTAGATGAGCTCGATAAGTTTTTTGCTGAATTTGATTATGATAAACTCCAATATGAAGAACATAATTTTTTAGAAATTAGTGATATATACGGTAATAAAACACTAGCCTGTAATGAATTTATTTGGGCTTCACCTATTTCTACTCTTGATTTAAATATATTTATCAATCATTCTTATTTTATGACAGTTAAAGGAAGTGGTATTTGTATAGCTTCTCCATTTGGATCTACTGGTTATAATCATTCTTTAGGTGGATCTTTACTTGTTGGTAATTTAGGCTTTGTCTTATCTTTAATTGCTCCAATTAGAAATAAAGCTATTCACCCTTTAATTAATTCATTAGTATTACAAAATGAAGATGAAATCACTATCGAAATGAGAAATAAAGTAGAATGTTATATCTCTGCTGATATGAAACCATTACCAGATTTAAAAGGTAGTAAATTTACAATTAAAAAGAGTGATGTAACATTTAAGTTAGCTCACTCTACAAATTTTGATAACTATACTAGAATTAGAAGATCATTTGTTGATTAATCCTAATTTAATTAAATCTTCTTCTAATTGATATATAGGTAAACCCATTACAGTATAATAA
>CAVFIT010000065.1:5797-8805 GCA_963622735.1 Phocaeicola dorei
GTATAATAATCACCTTCTATTATCTTAGAAGTAAGATATTTATCATCTTGAATACCATATCCCCCAGCTTTATCAAAGGGGGATTTTGTTTGCATATATTTATTTATTGCTTGTTCATCTTTAAACGAAATAATAAGTTTTGTAACACATTTATTTTTTATTAAACACTTACCATCTTTAAAAATAGTATAACCAGTTACAACTTCATGAACGTTATTATTTAAAGAAGTTAACATATTTAAACAATCTAATTCATCTATAGGTTTATTATATATTTTATTATTAAATATAACTGTTGTATCTGAACTAATTACATAATTAGAAGGGTTTAAATTACTTACTTGTAAACCTTTATAATATGCTAAAGTTAAAGATAAATTATAAATATCATCTTCTTTAACACTTCTTTCATCAAAATTAGAAGGACATATTTTAATTTCACCTTTATATATCTTTTTTAAAAGTTCTATTCTTCTAGGTGATTTACTTGCTAATACAATCATATTATTTGTTAATTACAATTTGAGAAACTACAACTGGATTTCTTCTAGTAATCTTATAAAAATATTTACTAGAGACAACTTCAATCATATTATTAATTTGATCTTGAGAATAATTTTTATTCAAAGCTTCATTAATTTGAGTTTCTAGTAAACTTTGTAAGTCTTTAATATAAGAAGATTCACTAGTTATAAAATATGAAAAACCTTTTGTGGTAATATCTGGTTTAAATGTAAGTTTATTATTTGTAATTAAACTAGAGATAGAAACTAAACCATTATTTGAAAGAATAGATCTATCTTTAATAGTAGTAGTTGAAACACCAAAAGATTCGACTGAATCAAGATATTCAACATCTGTATATATTCTATCTCCATAACTACATTTACCTTGATAAAGTTGAACTGTATCACCATTAGCACATATAAATGTATGGTCTTCACTTAATCCACATTCAACAGCAATTTGAGCATGTAATTTAAGCATGTGATATTCACCATGTACTGGCATAAAGTACTTTGGTTTAATAATTTTTTGAATAAGACGTAGTTCTTGCTTACAAGGGTGACC
Organism: Phocaeicola dorei; assembly: GCA_963622735.1. Taxonomy (GTDB): domain Bacteria; phylum Bacillota_I; class Bacilli_A; order RFN20; family CAG-288; genus Scatoplasma. The sequence continues at coordinate 6,869 of CAVFIT010000065.1, forward strand.
AGAAGCGTGTAATTTATTAGTTGAAGAATTCACTAAGACAATAGCTCCATCTCTAGTAAGTTGATTTACTACTTTATTAATAGCGGCAGTATTTCCTGGAATTGGACTAGAAGAGAAAATAACAGTATCACCAAAGTTGATCTTGATTTGTCTATGAGTATTAAAAGCTATTCTACTTAATGCAGCTAAAGGTTCACCTTGACTACCTGTACATAATATTAATACTTCAGCTGGATTCATTCTTTTAATAGCTTCAGGATTAGAGATAAAAGATGAATCAGGGACTTTAATATAACCATATTCTCTTGCAGCTTGAATATTAGATTCCATTGATCTACCAAAAACAGCGATCTTTCTATTATATTTAGTAGCAGTCTCTAATATTTGTTGAATTCTTGAAATATTAGAAGAGAAAGTTGAAATAATAATTCTACCTTCAGCTTGTCTAAATACTTCGTTTAAAGAAGTAATAACTGATCTTTCAGAAGGTGTATATCCTTCTTTTTCAGCGTTAGTAGAATCTGCTAAAAGTAAATCAACACCTTGTTTACCATAATCAGACATTCTTGTTAAATCAATATCATGATCAACTGGAGTTAAATCTACTTTAAAATCACCTGAATGTAAAATTACACCTTGAGGAGTAGAAATTCTAATAGCGTATGAATCTGGAATAGAGTGAGTTACATGGAAAAAATTAAATTTAAAATCATCAATAGTAATCTCTGAATTCTCATCAAATTCTTTTATTTCTACTCTAGGTTTATTTTTTAGTTCGGCTAATTTATGTTCAATTAAAGCTTTAGCAAGTTTAGGGGCATAAATAACAGGTACATGTACTCTTTGTAATAAAAATGGTATACCACCGATATGATCTTCATGACCATGAGTAATAAATATAGCTTTAAATTTACTACCAGCTTCTTTTAAATGCTTATAATCAGGGATGATATAATTAACACCAGGTAAATTAGAATCAGCAAATAAAACACCAGCATCAATTAAAATAGTTGTTGTATCATTTTCAATACAATAAGTATTTTTACCTACTTCACCTAGTCCTCCTAAGGCTCTTATTAAAACAGGGGAAGAATCTATTTTTTTATTTTCCATATTAATATTTCTCCTTTAAAGAATATAAACCATATCAAATATTTAATAAATATTTGAAAATATATGTTTAATTGTTAAATGTCTTTATTATTATAGACTAAAAAAGAGAAATAAGCAAAGCTAAATTTCTCTTGCATCAGGATTAATTTTAAAAGGTTCGTTTTTATTAATATGATCATAATATAAAATGCCATCTAAATGATCATACTCATGTTGAATACATATAGCTAAATAACCATAAGCTGTAATTGTAATTTCTTTTTCTAAAAATACATCATAGGCTTGTAAAACTACTTTATTATATCTATATACTAACCCTTCATGTTTTTTAGCAACTGATAAACAACCCTCTCCACCAGCTAAATAGGCTAATTTTACACTGGTTCTTAATATTTTTGGATTAATAAGTCCATATTGATAAACTTGATCATTATCTTTTAAATAAATTGCAAAGCCTCTTTTTGTAATACCAATTTGAGGTAAAGCTAAACCAACTCCAGCTTGAATATTATGCTTTTTTGCGTATTCATCATCTTGAGATAATTTAAGATAATCAACCATATCTTTTAATAATTTAATATCTTCTTGAGTATAAGGTGAACTAAATTCTTCACACTTTGTTCTTAAACTAGGATCTTTATCACTTAAAATTTTAAACATTTTTAACCTCTTCGTTTGTAAGTATAACAAAAAGCAATTATAATAACAAAGTAAATAATTATGAAAAATGTAAATTTAGAAGAAAATATCAATAATTATATAGATAACTTTTTAAATTCTAATGAATATAAGTCATGGAAAGAAAATGATAATAAGTTATATAC
>CAVFIT010000066.1:0-13637 GCA_963622735.1 Phocaeicola dorei
GCAAAATGTATATTATTTAATTACAATAGTTTATTGTATAACAAATAACTACTTATATTTAATAAACAGCGTGGTTTAAAGTAAAATAAATATTGAAACAACGAAAATATTCATTTCAATTTTCACGCTGTTTTATTATGCTTAAATTTAAAACAAATTAAAAACACAATTCATATGTATAAATTGTGCTTAGTTTAATATGCTATTACCACACAAAGTTAAAGTTATTAGCCTCGCCGTTATCTATTAAGATATCTTGAGCTGTCATGGATTTATTTATTACTGTTATAAAATATGACCATTTAGCGATTTCTTCTACATCTGACCATCTATGTAATAAAGTTTCATCTAATACTTCTTTATATAGTTTTTCATCTTTTAATATATGATCGTTTAATTCAGTTATTACTCCTCCAGGAGATATTGAATTAGAAGTAGCTTGATATTTACTTAATCTTATAGCGCAGTTTTTCATATATGAGATAACTCCACCTTTACTAGCGGCATATTCATAAAATTCAGCCCCACTAGTTGCAGATGAGCTTGCTATAAATAATACTGATTTAATATTGTCTTGAAATGCGTATTTTTCAGTTACTTTTATTGTGGCTTTTAAGTTATTATCTATATCGTTTTCATTTTGAGTTCCTGCATTATTTATTAATATATCGCATTTAGGAAGACTAGGTAATTCATCTTTAAATATATCAACTTTATAATGGTTATAATTAGAATTAGAAATAGATGAATCTAATCTATCTAAACCTATTACTTGAAAGTCATTATTTAAAAATTCTTCTGCTATAGCTTTACCTATTCCTTTACTTGTTCCTGTAATTATTACTATTTTATTTTTCATATTAATTATTCCTTAATACATTTTTTATTGTGGTAGTTATTTTATTATATCCTTTATCATTTGGATGAACATAGTCTAAATCTAATTCATCTTTATTAAATCGAGGAAATTCAATTATATTAATATTAGTTTTTTTAACATATGATATAAATTCATTGTATAAACTAATCCATTTAGATATAGATTGATCTAAATCTTGAATTAATAAATTAGAAATAGATTTTAAATAATCGTTTTTTAAATAATTTAATTGACCATAAGAAAATATATCTAAATTATCGCCCATAGATAAAAAATATATCTTACATAAAGGATTTAATTGATGTATAAAATCTAAACACTTAATTAAATCAATTAATACTTTATTTAAACAAGTGTATCCAATAACAATAGAAGAAATATCGTTACAACCATATTCTAAAAAGATAATATCAGCTTTTTTAATTTCTTCTTTTTTAATACTAATTAAATCAATTAAGTTATTATTTTCTACTGGATATAATGAATAATTTCCTATACATGTTCCACTAATTCCATAGTTTTTATAATCTTTTAATTTTAACTTTTCTACAAAAGAATTAAAATTATTATTTTCAGCTGAGGTAAAAGAATCTCCAAAGAATAAAATCATTTAAATTACTCCTGTTCTTTGGTAGGTTTTAAATAATTTCCACCTACATTTTCTTTTTCCCATTTACGATAGATTTTTAAACCGATAGGAGAGAATATAATTTCCATTAAAAGTTCTAATAAGGCTCCCATAATAGCACTACCTACACATTGAACAAAGGTTAAACTATATCCCCAGTAAATAGGGGCAAATACCATAAATACAATTGTAGCAAATAACAAATTATCAACAAATTGACCAATGAAAGTAGAAACATAAGAGCATGTAAAGAAAGCAAGTTTACTATCTTTATTGTTTTTAAATAATTTACCAATAGACCAGTTTAAAGTGTTATTTATAATACCTGATGCTAAAAAAGCGACAGAACTACCAAATAAAACAAACCAGCTACAAGAAAAAGTAGAATCAAAGCTAGAATATGTTGCCCAATATTCTTCCCAAGAATTATATCCAGGGTTAGCATCACTTACATTTCCAATACCAATATGTAAAAAAGAAACTAACGCCATAATACCAACAATTAATAAATTAACAAGTAAAGCAAATATTGTGAGTTTACTAGCAGCTTTAGGACCGTATCTACGTGTAGTAACATCCATACAAATAAAAGGGATCCAAGATAATAAAAATCCACCATCTGCTGCGACAAGTTTAGAACTTATTATGATTTTATTAGCAGCAAAGTTCATCATAACTGTAGCAATAACTAATAAAGCAACAACACTAGAAGGTACACTTCTTAATAACATTTTCCAATCATTAAAATCAAATAACCATTTAACAATAGATTTACACCAATTAATAAATCTAACAAAAGGATTAGTAGTTTTTTCCATATAAATATCTCCCTCATAATAAAAGATCTTCTACCAGAAAGTAAAAGACCTTGTAATTATTAAAAATTAAAAGATATTTGTTCCTGGTATTTGTTTAAAGACAGGATGGCAACAACGAACTGTCTTGATAACAAAAAATATATTATCTAATTTGAAAATTGTTTTCAAGACTTATTTATAAATGTATAAGTTTAATACTTTTAATTTCAATGTAGGTTATGTAATATTATCAATATATTTTTATTTAAAATAATTATCAAGCTAATGTATTCTTGATATAATTAAAACGAAATAGAAAGGGTTATACATTATGAAAAATAAAAAAGACTATTGTGAAGAAAAAGGTCCTATTACTAATGAACTATTAACTAAGATGAACGCTTATTTTAGAGCCGCTAACTATATAAGTGCTGGACAATTATATTTATTAGATAATCCATTATTAAAAAGACCATTAGTAGAAGCAGATATTAAAAAGAAAATAGTTGGTCACTGGGGAACTTGTCCTGGTCAAAACTTCGTATTTGTTCATTGTAATCGTGCTATTAAAAGATATGATTTAAATATGATTTTATTATCAGGTCCTGGACATGGTGGTAACTTTTACATCGCTAATGACTATTTAGATGGATCATATACAGAAGTTTATCCTAACATTACTCAAGATGAAAAAGGATTACAAAAATTATTTAAACAATTTTCTTTCCCAGGAGGAGTTCCTTCTCATTGTGCTCCTGAAACTCCAGGTAGTATTAATGAAGGTGGTGAATTAGGTTATTGTTTATTACATGGTGTAGGCGCTATATTTGATAATCCTAGTTTAATTGCTACAGTTATTATTGGTGATGGTGAAGCTGAAACTGGTCCTCTTGCTACATCATGGCAATCAAATAAATTTATTAATCCAATTAAAGATGGTGCAGTATTACCTATTTTCCATTTAAATGGATATAAGATTTCAAATCCTACAGTATTTTCACGTATTTCTAAACAAGAATTAACTAAATTTTTAGAAGGATCTGGATGGAAACCTTATTTTGTAGAAGGTAGTGATCCTATGGATATGCATTTAAAAATGGCAAAAGCTATGGATAAATGTATTGAAGAAATTAAGCACATCCAAGCTCATGCAAGAAAAACTAATGATGCTACTAGACCAATATGGCCTATGATTGTTTTACGTACTCCAAAAGGATGGACAGGTCCAAAAGTAGTAGATGGTAAAGAAATTGAAGGTACATTTAGAGCTCACCAAGTTCCTATTGCTATGACTAAAAAAGAACATTTAGAATTACTTTCTAATTGGTTACATTCTTATCATCCTGAACAATTATTTGATGAAAATGGTACATTAATTCCTGAATTAAGAGAATTAGCACCTAAAGGAAATTCTAGAATAGGTGCAAATCCTAATGGTAATGGTGGTAAGTTATTAAAAGACTTAAGAATGCCTGATTTTACAAAATATGCATTTGATATAGGAAATCATGGACAAAAAGATGGCCAAGACATGATTGAACTTGGTAAGTTTATTAAAGATGTTATTAATTATAACCCTGATAATTTTAGAGTATTTGGTCCAGATGAGACAATGTCTAATAGATTAAATCATGTATTTGAAGCTTCTAATAGACAATGGGATAATGCTACTATTGAAAAAGATGAATTTTTAGCTCCTAGTGGAAGAATTATTGACTCTATGCTTTCTGAACATTGTGATGAAGGTTGGTTAGAAGGTTATTTATTAACTGGTAGACATGGATTTTTTGCTTCATATGAAGCTTTTGCAAGAATTGTAGATTCAATGGTAGCTCAACATGCTAAATGGTTAAAAGTTTGTAATCAATTAACATGGAGAGAAGAAATCGCTTCATTAAATTTATTATTATCTTCAACAGTATGGCAACAAGATCATAATGGTTATACTCATCAAGATCCTGGTTTTATGGATCACATCGCTAATAAAAAAGCTGATGTTGTAAGATTATATTTACCTCCTGATGCTAACTGTTTATTATCAACAATGGATCATTGCTTAAAAACTAAAAACTATGTAAATGTAATTATTGCTAGTAAACATCCACGTCCTCAATGGTTATCAATGGATGAAGCTGTAAAACATTGCACTCAAGGTATTTCTATATGGCAATGGGCAAGTAATGATCAAAATCAAGAACCAGATTTAATAATGGCATGTGCTGGTGAAACTCCTACATTAGAAACATTAGCAGCAGTATCAATCCTTAATAAAGAAGTTCCTGATTTAAAAATAAGAGTAATTAACGTAGTAGATTTATTTAAATTACAACCTAGTTATGAACATCCTCATGGATTAACTGATGAACAATATGATTTATTATTTACTAAAGATAAACCTATTATCTTTAATTTCCATGGATATCCTACATTAATTCATGAATTAACATATAATAGACATAATCGTAACTTAAAAGTTGAAGGTTATCGTGAAGAAGGAACAATTACTACACCATTTGATATGAGAGTTCAAAACGATATCGATAGATTCCATTTAGTACAAGACGCTATTATGATGGTTCCTAGTTTAAAAACTAAAGGGGCAAGTTTATATCAAAAGATGTCTGATAAGTTAGTTGAACATAAACAATACATTCATGAAGTTGGTGTAGATATGCCTGAAATTGCTGACTGGAAGTGGGAAAATAAATAATCATTTATAAATCATAAAGTACTATAACTAAATATAAGCTATAGTACTTTTTGTATGTGATTATATAAGTTTAATAATGTTATATAAATATAAAAATAAGATAAATACATCAATATATGAATCTTAATTACTTCCTTCATTTAAAGCTAAAGACTTATCTAATTTAGCTATAGCTTTCTTTTTATAATGTGGAATCATAAATATATAACATATATCTACAATAACCCAGCTAATTGGATAAGCAGCAAATAACCAGAAAACTGTGTGGAAATAAGGTAAATTAAATAATGTTAATAAGAATACTATTCTAAGACCAGTACATCCTATTATTGTTAATATAGCAGGAGGAGTAGATATATTCATACCTCTTAAATAGTCACCACATATAATCATTATTCCATCAAATATACATGGAAACATCATTATGTATAATCTTTGCTGACCAGCAGCAATGGCGTTTTCTTTTATAATACCTTGTGAATCATTAATAAATATTGATAATAATGGATTACTTGCTAAACCATAAATTAAAACAATAAATACACTACATATAGCGTTCCATATCATAGAAGTAACAAATAATTTCTTCAGGTTTTCTTTTTTGTTAGCACCATAGTTTTGACCTATAAATGTACATAAAGCTACACCGATAGCATCTTCTATAGCAAATGCAAAGTTTTCTAATTGATTAGAAGCAGAGCTTCCTGAAACAATTTCATCTTGAGAAATTAAAACTCCGTTTATAGTGTAATTAGAAATAGAATATAAACTAGATTGAATTAAAACGTTAGGAATACAAAACGCTAAGCCTTGAATACCAGCAGGTAAACCAATAAATAAAACATCTTTTAATGCTTTTTGGTCAATCCTTAATTTCTTAAATTCTAATTTAACAAAGCCTTTATTAGTACATAAAAATACAATAGTTAAAACTGATGCTAACATTTCAGACATAATAGTAGCTAAGCTAACACCTTTTACATCCATGTTGGCATATTTTACTAAGATAATATCAAATCCGATATTGATAACACCTGATATAGCTAATACAATTAATGGCTTTTTAGAATCACCTAGAGCTCTTAATATTTGAGAACCATAGTTATATACCATTAAAAATGGTAAACCTATAAAATATATTTTTAAATATTCACTAGCTTTATCAATAATACTAGAAGGAGTATTCATCCATCCAAGTAATATTTTTGAACAGAAAAAGCCAAATAAACCAACTATAAGTCCAAAAATAACAGCTAATACAATAGAAGTATGTAATGCGTTACTTGCTTTTTCTTTATTAGCAGCACCTTTAGCTTGAGAAATTGCTACATTTGCACCAATAGACATGTTTACAAATACAGTAACAATTAAATTAATTAAAGCGGTATTAGAACCAACTGCAGACATTGATAAAGATCCACCACCAAAAGTAGATACAGTCCATAAGTCCATAGTTGTATATAATAACTGTAAAATAGTAGTAAATGCTAATGGTAGAGCAAAGATAATAAATTTCCAGAATAGATTTCCACTAGTTAAATCCATTTCAGTATGATCGTGATTAAATAACGGAAGTTTTCTTATACGCATAATATCTTAAAGCATATTTATTCTAGTTACATTATTAAAATATATCAAGGAGTATAAATAAAAAATTACAAAATTATGGTTTAATTAAATCATTGCTTAATTAAATTATTAACTTCAAAAGTTATAGTAATTGTATATCAGTTGCTTATATATTGAAATGAATCTAGTATAACAACTAAAAAAGATGAAAATAGTAAAGAAATGAACATTATTATCTTTTAATTTTAAGATAATAAAATTATAATTAAAAAGGTTTGATTGTTAATTATAAGGGGGATTTATGTTAATTAATAAAAAAATAGTATTAGGATTAATAAGCTTATTTACTTTAGTTAGTTGTAATAGTAATGTAAGTTCTAGCTCAAATGTAGATGTATCTTCTTCAAATAAAGAATCTGAAGTAGTTTCTAGTTCAAGTGAAGATAAGACTTTATCATCTTCAAGTAAAGAATCTGAAGTAGTTTCTAGTGAATCTAGTTCTACTCAAGCTAGTTCATCTTCATTTAGTTTAACTCCTTCTAGTGATTTACCTTCTCTAACTGAATATTATCAAAATTTTAATTTTGAATTAACTGGTGAAAGTTTAAAAACTGAATTATTTAATAAAATAAGTAGTCATACATCTTTAGGATATAGTGGAGTTACTGGAACAGCTGTATATTCTAAAACAGATGTAAGAGAAGATGGAAAAATATGGGATATTTATTCTAATACTACCTCATTTTCACCTTCTGAACCATATGGTAATTATAGTAAAGAAGGGGATTCATATAATAGAGAACATATAATTCCTCAATCTCTATTTAGTAAAAAAGAACCAATGAGATCAGATGTATTTCATTTATATCCTACAGATGGTTATGTAAATAATAGAAGAGGTAATTTACCTCATGCTGAAGTAGGTAGTATTTCTTATAGTTCTAATAACAACTTTACTATTGTAGGAACATCATCTACTAGTGGAGTTAGCGGGAATGTATGTGAACCTAATGATATATATAAAGGAGATATAGCAAGAACATATTTTTATTTTGTAACTGCATATCAAGATAAAGTATCTTCTTTTAAAACATATGCTGCTTTTTCTAATGACAGTTATCCTTCTTTATCTAAATGGGCTATAAATTTATATTTAAAGTGGGCTAAAGAAGATCCAGTAAGTGAAAAAGAAATAAAAAGAAATGAAGCTATATATCAGCTTCAAGGTAATAGAAATCCATTTATAGATTATCCTGATTTAGCTCAAAGAGTTTGGAATATATAAAAAGTCCGTTAAGAAATTATCTTAGCGGATTTTTCTTGGATTAAATTACTTATTTATGCTTCGCAAATTTTAACAATATTTATTTTTGCGAAATAAGATTATTTAACATCAACTAACCATCTAGCAATATCAACAATTTGGATACCTTGATAATCTAGAGTATCCCTTTTTGTTCTAGCAATTACTATTTTAGGATAACAATCTTTAATTGATATTAAAGGAGAAATTTCTCTAGTGAATGTGTCACTATTTGACATATCATCACTAACTTGTATATAAGTCTTTATACCATTTTTAATAACTACAAAATCGATTTCTTTATTATAAAGTTTTCCAACATATACTTCATATCCTCTTCTTAATAGTTCTATTGCAACTATGTTTTCGTATAAATGCCCTCTTTCAATATATTTATTTCCTAAGATTGCTTTTCTAAAGCCTATATCTACTAAATAATATTTTTTGTTAGATTCAAGGTATTTATTTCCTTTTACATCATATCTTTGAATAGGGTAAAACAAAAAACTTTTTGATAAATAATCAATATATGCCCCACAAGTTTTATCGTTTGTTTTATAACTAGATGAACTAAGTTTATTAGCTACATTTTTAATAGATGTTAAATTACCTACATTATCCATTAAAAATTCATATATCATTTTTAATAAATCTTCATTTTCTATTTTGTATTTTTGAACTATATCTTTAATTATTGTAGTTTTTACAATGTTTTCTATATAACTTAAAGAATCTCTTTCATTTTTATAAAGATAAGCACCAGCCATACCAGTTGAATTAAAATAATTATCAAAAGATTTATCGATGTTATTAGACGGATAATAAGATAAATATTCATTAAAAGAAAAAGGGTATATTTTAATTTCAAAAACTCTTCCACCAAAAAGAGTTGCTAAATCACTACTTAATAAAAAAGCGTTTGATCCAGTTAAATAAATATCATATTTTTCTTCTTCATATAAGCTATTTATTATTGTTTCAAAACCTTTACACATTTGAATTTCATCTATTAATAAATAGTTGTTTTTATTACTTATATAATGGTTTTGTATGTAATCGTATAATTTGTTTTTATCTAGTAAAGATTCGTATTCTTTTAAATTTAATTTGATATGAATTATATTACAATCTGTTTTAGCTAGATAATTACAAAAAGCATCCATTAGTTTAGATTTTCCAGATCTTCTAATACCTGTTATAACTTTAATGTCTGGTACATCTTTTACATTGATTAAAGAATTTAAGTAAGTTGATCTTTCAATTAATTTCATAATATCATCACTTCCTAATTAGATTGTATTATATTTCGCAAAATTTAACAATATTTATTTTTGCGAAATAAACCATGATATTAAATTATCTTTTATTATTTAAATTTCATCAAAAAAGACTGCATATTAGCAGCCTTTTATTATAATTTCTTTTCAAATTTAAGAATTTGATCTTTTTCACCTATAACTACTAAAGCATCTTGTTCAGTTAATTTATAAGTAGGTTCAATTCTAGTAATAATTCTACCATTTGTTTCTATAGCGATGATGTTAATACCATATTTTTTACGAATGTCTATTTCTAGAATTGATTTTCCTATATATGATTTAGGAATTTTAACTTGAATAATTTCTACATCATCAGAAAGGGAAATAAAGTCTAAGAAGTTATTATTTAATATTTTCTTAGCTAATCTATCAGCACTATCTTTATAAGGGTAAACAACTTCTGCACCTAATTTTTCTAATACTATTCCTTGTTCTTGTGTATTTGAAATTGCAATTACATTATTAACACCTAAATTTAAAGAATTAAGTGTTGCAAAAATAGCTACATCAAGATGTTCACCAATACATACTACAATAGTATCACATTCTTTAAAGCCTAAGTCTTCTAATGTTTTTAAAGATATTTCTTCACATACAAACGCAGCATCAACAATATCTAAGACTTTTTTAACTTTGTTTTCATCTTTATCAATACATATTACTGATTTACCACTGCCTTTTAATTGTCCTACTAAACTATATCCAAATTTACCAAGACCTATAATACCTATACATCCTTTGTTCTTTTTCTTAATTGCCATACCATTTTCTCCTTTAGCCAATTGCTATATCTTCACTAACATAACGATACATTGCTTTTTCTTTAGGTTTAAACATCATAGATAATGTTAATGGACCAACTCTACCTATATACATTAATGCTACTAATACTATCTTACTACCTATATGTAAATATGGGGTGATACCTGTAGTAAGACCAACTGTAGCAAATCCACTCATTGCTTCAAACGCATAATCAATAGATTGATACATTCTACATCCTTGTTCATATTCATATATTCTTTGATTATTTAATACGTATATATATGTGCCTTCTATACAGTTAATTGTAAAATATCCAAGTAAGAATACTCCAACACCTACAATAATAATTAATAAGGCTTTATTAATTATATCTTTTTTAATATTACGCTTAAATAAGTGAGGATTTTTACTTGTCATATTTGATCTAAAATAGGCGAAAAATACTGCGATTGTTGTAGTTTTAATACCACCACCAGCTGAACCAGGGGAAGCTCCTACAAACATAAGAAAACACATGATAATAATTGTAGAATTTCTAAATAAATATAAATCATTTGTAGTAAACCCAGCAGTTCTACTAGATACAGACATAAAATAAGAATTTAAGAAAGATATATTAGACTGGCTACCAATTTCACTAATATAAATAAGTAAACTACCACCTAAAACTAAAACAATTGAATATATTATTACAACTTTAGAATGTAATGTCATTTTCTTAAAATTAAATTTCTTTTCAATTATATCAATGATTACAAAATAACCAAGACCACCCATTATAATTAAAAAAGAATTATTTAATAAAAGTAAAACATCTGTGTTGTAATTAATTAAAGAAGAAGTTCCAAGTATATCTATACCGGCGTTATTAAAAGCTGAAATACTATTAAAAACACCGACTTTTATAGATTCAACTACACTAAAATTATGAATATAACGAAAATCTAAAAATGAAATAATCGCACCAAATAATTCAAAAGAAAACGAAACTGTTAAGATCTTAAAAAACATAGGCTTAATACCTTTATAACTAGATAAGTTCCAGTTTTCTTTAATTAAGTTTTGCTGAGACATATCGACTTTCCTTTGTATAAATAAAAAGAAAATAGATCCAAAAGTAGTAACACCTAGACCCCCAATTTGAATCAATATTAAAACAATTATTTGACCTGCAAGTGTATATGTTCCTCCAACTCCTAGTGGTGCAGATACTAATCCAGTAACACATAATGAAGTGGTGGCGGTAAATAAATTATCGATGTAATTAGAAGTTACGCCTTCTTTAATTGAAAAAGGCATACTTAATAAAAAGCTTCCTAAAAAGATAACTCCTAAAAAAGATAAAGCGATAATAAAAAATGGATTAAGGTGTATCACCTTTTTAGTTTTTTGATTATATTTTTTATTTTTAGTAAATGCCATAATAAATAAATACGCTAACATTTTAAACCAAAACTCAAAAATAATAAAGTTATACTTGAAACTAGTTAGGCAAATAAATTATAATTTAAAAGCAAGTTTTGCTTGGCAAAATCCAAGCCGGAAGGAGAACTATAAACATGAAACAAGGTATACATCCTGAATATCATCGCTGCAAAGTTACATGTGTTAACTGCGGTACTACTTTCGAAACTGGTTCTGTATTAAACGAAATCAGAGTTGATACTTGCTCCAATTGCCACTCATTCTATACTGGTAAAGCTGGTGCAATCGTCTCTGATGGTAGAATCGATCGTTTCAATAAGAAGTACGCTAAAGCTGGTAAATAAGTTTATTAAGAGTGTCTAAAAAGATGCTCTTTTTTCATGCTTTCTATTTATAAAATATATTTATATAGTTTATAATAATCATTGTATCTATTTGTTTTGGAGGATAGTAATATGGATAAAAAATATTTTTATGTAACTACACCTATATATTATGCATCAGCTCATCTTCATATTGGACACGCTTATTGTGAAGCTATTTCTGATACTGTTGCTAGATATAAACGCTTAAGAGGTTATGAAGTTTTCTTTTTAACTGGTTCAGATGAACATGGTGAAAAAATCGCTAAAAACGCTGCTAATAACAATATGGAACCACAAGAGTTTGTTGATAAAATCCATTTAAATTTTATTGAAAACTGGAAAAACATGGATATTTCATATGATAAATTTATTAGAACTACTGATAAAGAACATATTGAAGTTGTTCAAAAAGTATTTACTAAATTATTAAATCAAGGTGATATCTATTTAGGTGGATATGAAGGCTGGTATTGTACTTCTTGTGAATCATTTTGGACTAATTCTCAAGTAGGTGAAAACCATATTTGTCCTGATTGTGGTAGACAAGTTCATAAAGAAACTCAACAAGCTTATTTCTTAAATTGTAAAAAGTATGTTGATAGATTACTTCAATTTTATAAAGAACATCCTAATTTTGTCCCTGGTGGAAAATTAAATGAAATGATTAATACATTTATTACTCCAGGTTTAGAAGATTTATGTATTACTAGACAAGATGTTAAATGGGGTATTCCTGTTAAAGAAGATCCTAACCAAGTCATCTATGTTTGGATTGATGCTTTGTTAAATTATATTTCAGCTTTAGGTTATTCAACTGATGATGAATCTTTATTTAATAAATTCTGGTCTAATGATTCTACTATAGTTCAATTTGCGGGTAGAGAAATTAATAGATTCCACACAATTTATTGGCCTATTTTATTAATGGCTCTTGGTTTACGTTTACCTGATACTATTTATATTCATGGTTTATTATTAACTAGATCTGGTGTTAAATTATCTAAATCTTTAGGTAATGCTCCATCCCCTCTTCCTCTTATTGAACGTTATTCATTAGATGCTTTACGTTATTATATGGCTAGAGAAATGGTAATAGGTGAAGATGGTACATTTACTCCTAAACAATTTGTTGAAAGAATAAATGCTGACTTAGTTAATAACTATGGTAATTTATTAAATAGAACCTTAGGTATGGTCAAAAAATATTTCAATGGTGTAGTTCCTACATATAAAGAAATTGATGATGAAAACATTAAAAATTTATATGTAAACGTCAATAAATATTTAGATGAATATGAAAAAGCAATGGATGTATATGATGTTACAAAAGGTGCTACTAACGCTATGTATTTATTAGATTTAGGAAATAAATTTATTGAAGTTCAAGCTCCTTGGATTTTAGCAAAAGATCCTAGTAAAAAAGATGTACTTGAACAAAGTATGTACGCTTTAGAAGAAGTATTAAGAATCGGTTCAATTATTTTACAACCTTTCTTAGTTACTAAAGCTAAATTAGCATTAGAACAATTAAATGTTCCTACCTCTTTACAAGATTATTCAACTATTAGAACTATTGGTAAAATGTCTAATATTACTAATAATCCAGCAAGTCAACTCTTCCCTAGATTAGATGTAGTTAAAGAAATGGAATATTTAACTGAATTAATTGATGGTAAAACTGAATAAAAATTAACCTGTAAGTTTCTGCTTACGGGTTTTTAAATCGTTTAAAAAGATATTTTGATAAAGTTCAAATAAAAAGTATAACACTAGAATTTAGGAATTAAATTTAAAATATAGTGTTAAACTTTTTAAAAATTTAGTGTTTAAAGTAATCTTATCAAGTCTTTTTAATTTTTTGGTATAACTTATTGTC
>CAVFIT010000067.1:0-4037 GCA_963622735.1 Phocaeicola dorei
GTTTAATCCTAGTAATTATAGGCTTATTAGCATTTTTTAATGTTGAAGGCTTATCTAGTTTAATTTTATATTGTTTAGCTTATCCATTTGGTTCGTTTAGTTTTTTGTTTTTAAGTGCCATTATTTTATTTGGATTTTATTTAATGATAAAAATGGAGTTTCCAAAACTTAAAGCATCTTTTACTTTTTTAGGATTGTTATTAATTTTTATTAGTGGATGTATATGTTCTAGTTTAAGTGTAGAAGGATTGACTTTTGTTAATTTTGGCGATAAATACAATCAAACTTTTTCAAGTTTACTTACTTCTAATGTTCATCTTTCTAATTTAAATGATGTATGTAAACTATCAGGTGGATTTATAGGTTATTTCTTCTCATCATTATTTGTTAATGGACTTGGAAGAATCGCTACAGGAATATTTGCTGGAGTTTTCTTATTTTGTGGTGTTCTAATTTGTATTAGAAAACCATTGATGGCTTTTTATCTTTTTGTTAGAAGATGTAAAAATGAAAAGAAAGCTAGAAAGATACAAGAAGCTAAAGAACAAGAAGAAATGAAAAAACAAGAAGCTGAAAATAAAGAACAAACTCAATCTACTATTACAATTTCACCTTTTTCAACTTCAACAAATGAATTAAAAGTTGAACCTGAAAAAGAATTAAAACCTAATAAAGAACAACCAGTAGTAGAAAATAAGACTAGCTTATTTAAAACTAGAAAAGATCAAGAAGCTGATTTAACTAGTGTAATACTATCTACTACACTTGGCCAAGAAAAAAAAGAAGAAGTAAAAAATCAAGGTACATATGTTTCTCCTTTTACTGGTCAAGATGATAATAATTTTTCATCTAGTAATCCAATAAATGATAATAATTTAAATACTACTACAAAAAATGATGAAATATTTACTAAACCAGTTCAATCTACTCCTATTCAACCATTTTCACCTAGTAATGAGATAAAACCAGAACCTGTTAAACAAGTAAATCAATCAGTTACTACTTCACCTTTTAGTGATGGTAGTAATTATGCTAAGTCAAATGTAAGTCAAATAAAACAAACTAATCAAGAACAAACTCAATTATCTAATCAAAATTCTAGTATAAGTGAACCAGTTCAATCTTTACATAGAACTATGAATATTCATAGATATACTTTACCTAGTGCAGATTTATTAACAACTCAAAATGACATTTCAAAGTATCAAATTAATGTTGAAGCTAGTGAAAAGAAAAAAGAAATTATTGATGAAGTTTATAAGAAATTAGGTATTGGTGCAAGAGTAAGAGATTATACAATTGGTCCTTCTGTTACTAGATTTAATATCATTAGAGATGAAGGTGTTAAAGTTTCTGAAATTATTAAAAACGATGTACTATCTGAATTACAAATTGATTTAGGTGGTGATACTTCAGTTAGAATGGAAGCAGTAGTTAAAGGTGAAAATGCTTCTGGTATTGAAATTGCTAATGTTGCACCTATGATGGTTTCTTATAAGGAATGTTTTAACTCAGTTGGTCCAAGTGATAGCAAAACTGTTATTTCCTTAGGTAAAGATATTTCTAATAAATTTATTAAGACTTCTTTAGATGATTTACCTCATTTATTAGTATCTGGTACTACTGGTTCAGGTAAATCAGTATTTATCCATTCTATTATTATGACGTTAATAATGAGAAACTATCCTGATGAATTAAAATTTATTTTAGTAGATCCAAAAGTAGTTGAATTTGCTAAATATAAGGACATGCCTCATCTTTATTGTCCTATTGTTTCTAATGTTAGCCAAGCTGTAGCTACACTTAAAAAACTATGTGTAGAAATGGATAGACGTTTTAATATATTTGCTACAACTGGAGCTTCTAATTTAAATGAATATAATCAAATTAGAAAAGAAAAAACTAATCTTGAAATAATGCCTAGAATTGTTACAGTTATTGATGAATTTGCTGATTTAATGCAGCAAGATTCTAAAAATGTTGAAAGTTATACTCAACGTTTAGCTCAAAAAGCTAGAGCTTGTGGTATCTATTTAATTATCGCTACACAAAGACCTAGTGTTAACTGTATTACTGGTACAATTAAAGCTAATATTCCTGCAAGAATTGCTTTAATGTTACCTGGTAGAATGGACTCTATGACTATTATTGATGAAGGTGGAGCTGAAGCTTTAATTGGTAAAGGTGACTTACTAGCTAAGATTCCTTCTTTAAAAGCTATTATTAGAGTTCAATCTGCATTTGTTCAAAATATGGATATTCTTCATGTAGTAGATTATTTGAAAAAACAATGTCAACCTGAATATGATCCTGAATTTATCAATTTTAATAAAGGAGAAGAAGTTACAGGTAAACTAGATTCTCATCGTGGCCTAGGTGGACTTGAAGATGAATTATATGAAGAATGTAAAGCTTATGTAATTCAAAATAGAGTTGCCGCAACTAGTAATTTACAAAGAATGTTTAGTATAGGTTATTCTAGAGCTGCTTCTATTCTAGATGCATTAGAATATGAAGGTATAATTAAAACTGGAGCTAATAATAGAAAAGAAGTTGTGGCTCCTATGCCAAATCAATCTAGTGATAATTAGAATAATTAATAATAGGAAGGTTAAATAAATATATGGAAAAAATAAAGTTTAGTAAGATTGATAAAAATTTATATCAAGATAAGTTAGCTAATGGCTTATCAACCTTAGTTGCTCCTGTTGGTGGGGCAAGTAAAGTTAAATTTGGTATGAATTTATCTATTGGTGGATACCCAAGAGAATATGTTATAGGTAAACAAAAGATATTACCTGGCACTTTAAATGTTATGTGTCAGGCATTGAAAAAATATCATAATAGTCAAGCTGATAAATTATTTGATGGAAAATGTAGCTTTGACATTAAAATATTTGAATCTTACACATCATTTGAAGTTGTTGTTGATAATAATGAAGATTTAGCAGACTATATTATGGCTTTAATGCACATATTTGATGATTTAATTGCAACAAATGATGAAATTGAGGAATTAAAGAAAGATATTATTAATAAAGTCGCTACAGCAAAATTAAGTGAAGATGAATTACTTAGAACATATTTATACACTTCTTCACCTATGAAAGATACTGTATTAGGTACACCAGATACTTTAAAAGGTGTTCATTTACCTGCAGTTAAGAAATTTTTCAATCAATTTATTAATACAAATTATCTAACTTTCTTTATTGTAGGAAATGTTTTACCTACTGATATATCTACTTTACTTAATAAATATAAATTTAATAATAGAGAAGTCTATAAAGATAATCAAACAAAAACAATTAAAGAAGATGCATCTAAAGTAAGTGCAAAATTAGGATACATTTCTTCACCAGATACATTTGTATTAGGTGTAAAGTTTCTATCTAGAAAAGATATGTTTGATAAATTTGATAGTGCAACATTTTCTTATTATTTATTATTAACTAATTTAGTGTTTTCTAAGCATAATGCTAAATTAGTATCTAGTTTAACTTCTTTATCTGAATTTGGTAAAAATGGTATTCATGAAGGTGGAGAAGACGCTTATTTTTATCAAGTGTTTAAAACCAGTAATCCTGAATTGTTACAAGGTGAATTAGATAAATATTTTGCTATAAATAATATATTCAAAAGATTTGAATTTTATAAATTAAAACAAAGATTATTAAAAACATATCAAAATATTTTTAAATCAGATGTAGAAACATATTATGATAGATTATTAAATAGTTACGCTAACTCTTATGCAGATTTAAGTGTAGTTGAAAAAGCTTGTAAGATTTCTTATTCTAAGTTCAATAAGTTCTATCAATTATTTATTAGTTTACCTAGAACATATTTGATTTCAAAAAAATAAGTGTTTAGATGTTGATTAAAACAAAAGATAAACAAGTAAGGGCACTAGTTCCTTATTCATATTTAAAGTATTATGATTTAAATGTTAATGTTTATTATTTAAATAATGATGAGCATTATTGTTATTTTATATATGACTTTGGCTATATAAATAAAAAATATTAGTCCTAATA
>CAVFIT010000068.1:0-6025 GCA_963622735.1 Phocaeicola dorei
AAATTTATCAGCTTCTCTAATAGACCAACTTAATGAAAATACACCAAGTACTAAAGACATCATATAAAATGGTAACATCTTAGAAAAAATAGAAATATCATTTAATTGATTACTATATATTAGAAAAAATGCTGCAAATAAAACTAATGTAAAAAATATACATATTACGTTTTTAATTACTACTCTTTTCATTTAATCACCTCATTTTAACGGAACATATTAATTATTTGATATGCCCAGTTATAAAATATTCTAGAAATTGAAAATCCTGTACTATTAATATTAACTTGTTGTTTTAACCAGTTTCCAACACCTTCATTAACATTACCTATACCTACCATAATAAGCATGATAACTACAATAAATAATCCAGTGCAAAATAAAGATAAAGCACCACCAACTATTCTATCAACACAACCTTTTTTATTTTCTCTTGAAAAGCCATTTAATACATATTTAATTAATAATTTAGCAATAATAGAGACAACTAATAATAAACCTACAAATGTACATGCATAAGTTATACTAGCAACTATTGAAGAACCAATAGCATTACTAACACTAGAATCTACTACATAAATCTTAGCGACAAAAAATGAAGTAAGCCATGAAGGGAAACCTGCATATCCATACGCTTTATATAAAACATCAGGATTATCTTTAATTAAAGCGTAAGGTGTAGCTAAAGCAGCTTGTTGGGTTATATCAGTTCTACCATTAATAATTTTATCTCCCCAATAAGAAGCCCATGTAGTACTTGCGCTAATGTTATTTAATATAAAGTTAGCGACAATTGAATAAAATAAACATGCTACTACTAAGCCTATAATAAGACCTCCTAGTCTAGATATTCTTCCTTTAACACCTTTTAAAATACCAAATACTAAGCCGACAACTAATAAAGCAATAATAACATAATCTAATATTTGCATATCAACACTCTCCTTAAATCTTAAAATTTTTCCTAATATATTATATCTTAAATAATTAGCTTTAAAAATAAAAATTATATAAATATAACAATTTTAGAGTATACTATTTCTATAAATTAAATTTTAGGGG
Source organism: Phocaeicola dorei (assembly GCA_963622735.1). Lineage (GTDB taxonomy): Bacteria > Bacillota_I > Bacilli_A > RFN20 > CAG-288 > Scatoplasma. The sequence goes on from CAVFIT010000068.1 coordinate 1,063, forward strand.
TACTTATGGAAAATTTAAATCAAGATAGTCAAATATTTGATGCATTAACTAACGAATTAGAAAGAGAACAACTTTCTAGTGAATTAATAGCATCAGAAAACTTTGTTTCAAACGCAGTATTACAAGCTCAAGGATCAATATTTACTAATAAATACGCAGAAGGATATCCATCTAAAAGATATTATGGTGGTTGTAAATATGTAGATATAGTAGAACAATTAGCTCAAGAAAGATTAAAACAATTATTTAATGTTAAATATGTAAATGTTCAACCTCATTCTGGTTCTCAAGCTAACATGGCCGCAATTAGAACATTAGTAAATCCAAACGACACTATAATGGGAATGTCAGTTAATGCTGGTGGACATTTAACTCATGGTTATTTTTTATCTTTTTCTGGTCAAGATTATAAATCAGTAAGCTATGAAGTAGATAAAAATACATATTTACTTGATTATGATCAAATTCAAAAACAAGTATTAGAAGTTAAACCTAAATTAATAATTTGTGGTTGTTCTGCTTATTCAAGAACAATTGATTTTAAACGTTTTAGACAAATTGCCGATTCAGTTGGTGCTTATTTAATGGCTGATATCGCTCATATTGCTGGTTTAGTATGTACTAATTTTCACCCTTCTCCAATTCCTTATGCTGATATAACTACTTCTACAACTCATAAAACCTTACGTGGTCCTAGAGGTGGAATCATGATGACAAATAATGAAGAAATCGCAAAAAAGATGAATAAAGTATTATTCCCAGGAGTTCAAGGTGGACCTTTAGAACATGTAATAGCAGCAAAAGCTGTCGCTTTTAAAGAAGCTTTACAACCTGAATATAAAGAATATATTAAAAATGTTGTAGAAAACGCTGCAGCTATGGCTAATGAATTTATGAATATGGGATATAAAGTATTAACAAATGGTACAGATAATCACCTATTTTTATTAGATGTATATAAATCAAAAGGAATAACAGGATTACAAGCTCAAAATCTATTCGAACAAATCAATATAACCGCAAATAAAAATTCAATACCATTTGATGAATTAAAACCTTTCATATCTAGTGGTATTAGAATTGGTACACCTGCAATGACATCTAGAGGTTATAAAAAAGATGATTTTATATTAATCGCCCATTTAATGGATGAAGCAATTAAATATAAAGATGATACTACTCAATTAGAAATATTAAAACAGAAAGTAATTGATCTTAATAAAAAACATCCTCTTTGGTACAAATAAATAAATTGAACCTTAGTCAAATAATTATGATTCATCTTAAAAAAGCACGATAAACACGTGCTTTTTTGTGTGATCATTTTCTTAAAACAACTAACATAGTCATTTTATATAGTTTTAATCAAAGTCAATATCTTTTGAAAGAACTTCAATTGCGCTTTTTTGTGTATAATACTTTTCTATTAATTTTTTACCATTATCAGACATTTTTGTTAATGTATCTATATCGTTATATAAATCAATAATTAACTTAGCCATCTTATCAGGATCATCTTCAACTTTAAAAGCCCCTATTGATGAATCAATTCCTTCTTCACCTATACTAGTTGTAACAACAGGTATTTGATAATAGGCCGCTTCAATAATCTTTCCTTTAACACCTGCTCCAAATCTTAAAGGAACAACAGATATTCTGCACGAATTATATAATTTTTGTAGTTCTTCATCAGATAAAAATCCATCTATAATTATGTTTTTAGAAGCTAATGCTTTTATAGGTAAACTTACTTTAGAGCCTACAATATGCCATTTAATATCTGGTATTTTTTCAACAATTTTATTAAATACATTTTTACTAAACCATAATACACCATCTTCATTAGGTGCGTGTTGAAACCCACCTACAAACATTATATCTTTTCTTTTAGTAAAATCTTTTTCAACTTTTGGTAATTCATTATATATGTAAAGAGGAATATTTCTTATTGGTTTATTAGGAAATTTATCCTGCATTATTTTTTGTTCATAACTACCAACAACATGACCAACATCTGCCATAGAAAATAGCTTCATTTCAATCTTTTCCCAATGTTTAGATTCATTTAATGTATTTTCGTTATGATTTAATAAATAATCTCTATATAGTCTAATATGATGCAAATCATGAGCAAAATAAAATATTTTACCTTTACAATACTTTTTAACAATATCTATATACTTAATAGAAATATGTGGTCTTTGTAAATAAACATAATCAAAGTATTTCAAATTATTTTTTAACCACTCTTCATAATTTAAATAATAGTAATTACCATATAAAATTTCTACACCTAATTGATTAAGCTTGGTCGAATATGGTTCATGTTTAAAGTAATTATCTCCAATAAAAGTTACTTTCATTCCCTTTTGTAAAAACATTTTTATGTACATATAAGTACATTTACCACCAGCATCTTTATCATAGTTAGGAACATAATGATCAATAACTAATATTTGCTTTTTGAATTGCCCTCTATCTTTAGCTAAATAAATATTTTGACCATTATCAAAGTTTTCTTTTTCAAGAACATCTTTCCATTTTGAGTAAAACTTCTTACCATTTTCAACTTGATAAGATTTTAATCCTGAATTAACATCTGTACCATTAGAAACACCTTCAAAATGGACGACTTTAGATAAAGGTTGATACATTACTTTAAAACCGTGTTTTCTAACTTCAAAGGCTAAATCAGTATCTTCATAATATGAAGGAACAAATCTAGTATCAAACCCACCTATTTTATCCCATAAGTCATGTTTAATCATAATAGAAGCCCCAGAAATATAATCAACTTCTTTTACATAATTATATTCAGCTGCATTTGGAGATTGCTTATTACCATAATTCCATGCACTAGCATCTTTAAATACAATACCGCCTGCTTCTTGAAGTAGTCCATCTGGATAAAGTAATTGTGAACCGACCATTCCAATATCTTCTCTACTTTCAATTAAATCGATTAAAGGTTTTAAAAAATGTTCTTGAACTTGAGTATCATTATTTAAAAATAATATATATTTACCTTTTGCATAACTAGCAGCGTTATTACAATTTAATAAAAATTTTAAATTAGTTTTATTTCTAATTACTTTAATACCCTTAACAATTTTTGAGATATCTTTTGTTAAATCAATAGAACAATCATCTCCTATAATTACCTCATAACTTATATCATCTATAGTATTTTCTAAAATAGATTTTAAACAGTTATATGTATAATCAAATTGATTATATACTGGGATTATTATACTTACTAAAGGATCATCATAAACTTTAAATTCTAATTTTTTATAATCTTTTAATCTAGACTTTTTTATTGATTTAACAAGTTTAACCTTTTCAGGTTCACCATTAATTCCTAATACAGCAATATTAAATTGTCTTTCAAGTAAATCTAAATCTTTATTTTTTAATTCTTTACATAAAGTCTTAATATGTTTTGGTGATAAAGCTTTAATTGATTTAATAGGATGTTTTGCTGCTTTAGCTGTTAACTTTATAATTTTTCTTCTTCTACTACCAATAGGAAGTAGTTTATTTACTAAATTTCTCATATTATCTTCTTTTAAAAATGCATGTGTACTTATATATTATAGTTTATCACTTAAATTAACTATTTATAAATTTACACATCATATATTCATTATTTACTTTATTAATTCCAAATTTATTATAGAATTTATATAAATCTCCTGATGTATAAAAATGAATCATATCGATTTTATAATTTTGTAATTCTTTTAATAATTCGTTCATTAAAAATGATCCTAAATGTTTACCTTTAAAACTTGGATCTACAAATAATTCTTGTAAATTATATTCAATATTTTTGGCATGTGGGACATAAAAACCAATTGCAGCTCCACATATTTCATCTTTTTCATTTAAAAGAGTATAACTTAATTGATTAGGTATATTACAAAACACCACTAATCTATTGTAACAATCTTTTGTATTCCACTTTTCATTCCAAGGATCTTCTTTAAAAGCTTCTTTCATTATAGAAGATAATTTATTTAAATCATTTAAATCTGTTTTTCTTAAATAATAATTCATATACTTTCTATCCTTTCATCAAAGGATATTTTATCATTTTTAAAAAGTAGTCTCAATTTTATATGCAGTCAAAAATATTAGATATATTTTACTAGCTAAACTAAAGATTAAATATATCTTTTTCAATAAAGGTGGTATAAAATATCTTAATCAAATTGTTGCGCTTTATTCTGACACTATCATACTTTAGTATCAATAGAATTAAAGATTTAATAGAGGCCAGTAAATAACCCGCATTTTTCAATTGCCACTTTACTACAATTTCATAATACCCTTTACAAGTTAAACCGAAAAAGTATATTATTTTTATCAACTATTTTGGTTTCAAACCGAAAAACTTTTTATTTTAATGACTTTTCTACTATGCAAAAGAGCGAACTTTCAAAAAGAATTGATGCTCTTACATCTGAAAAGAAGAAATTGGAGAATGATCTTATAACTGTTGAAATACCTGAGGTCAGGTCTCATCGTTTCATAAAGCCCTTATAAAGAACTGTCTACGAACGCTATAAATGTCAATATTAAAGTGTCTCTTTCCAAAATTGGTTGAATAACCGAATTTCATAAAACAATATATTGAATTTTAACGTATATGAAACAACAAATCAACTAACATTGGCAAGAGCCTAAAATTTCTTGACTATATCAAAAAGCGTTAAAAAAACGGATAACTTAGGTATTATCCGTCAAATTTTTTAATGGTAGCGGGGACAGGATTTGAACCTGCGGCCTCCGGGTTATGAGCCCGACGAGCTAGCCACTGCTCTACCCCGCGATATCTATGCATATCTTAACTGCAAGTAAAATAATAACATTATTATTATGAAAAATCAATAGTAAATTTATTTTTCAAAGCTCGCTTACTCTTTCAAGCGCTTTCATTAAGTATATTTAAATATATCAT
>CAVFIT010000069.1:0-20568 GCA_963622735.1 Phocaeicola dorei
AAATAAATATATGCAATTATCGTTTATTTTCTTAATAGTTTATTTCTTTTTATTAATCATAAGTATATTTGCTAGTTCTAACTTCTTATTTAAAAGATGGTTAGCTTATCTTTGTAGTGGAGTAGCGATTCTTTTATATGTTTATATTGATAGAAGATTACAAGGATTTAATACGATTAAATACATGAGTGAATTTATTTCTACACATACAAGTAAACTATTTGATATTTTAAAAGTTAGTGGTGATTCACGTATACTAGTTTGTCAGACTATATATTTATTTTTAATATTTATTGTTTGTTATATTATATTTAGACTTATATTCATTTCAATTAAAGTTGATTATACATGTGAATCAAATTATAGATTATCATGGCCTAAATTATTAAATGGGTTTATGTTTTTACTTTGTGGATTTTTAGTATCGACATATTTTATGTCAGCATTTGCTCCAGTGTTTACAATAAAATATGGATTTATGGAACCTATTATTAATCGATTAGGAGTATTAATAAGATGAAGCAAATAGAAAAAAGTATGTTACTTGCTGAAAAGTTTGGAGCTAACTTTTCAAATATTAGTGAATCTTATGTATCAACATTTATTGATAATGATCAATATTTAACTTTAGTAGATAACATTAAGTGGGCTTCTAATTTTGAACTTGCTAAATCTAGTGCGTTATTAGAGGATTTTAAATTATTAAATTATAATGTTAAATCATTAGAAGAAGCTATTATTTTATCTAATAGAATTAATTATTTATCTATTGTATCTTCTGAAGAGTATTATATTAATCCTTTAATTAAATATAATTTTGAACCTAAAACTAAATCAATTGGTGATTTAGTTCTAACTTACGATGGTAAATACGCTTCTTTTAATGATGTAGTAAAAGATAACACTCACTCATTAGGTTTTAAAAACAAAGCAATAATTGAAAAATGTAATGAGTATGTTAGTGAAATTATTACTAAAAATCAAAATGATTTTGAACTTACCACATCTAATAAAGGTGTAAAAAATATAATTAAAAAGAATCGTATTGCTTTAATTATTAGAGGTATAGTATTAACTATTTTATCTTTACTTGCTATTTTTGTATTCATTTCTAAAAATGAAGTGTTTGTAGATTATTTAAAATACTTTTCTACATCTAATCTTTATACTTATTTAATTACTATTTATTTAGTGTTTATATTAATGGCAGATGTATTCTATATTGGCATGGTATGTTATGCATCATCTTTTTTCTATCCATATTATTATTTTAAGCATAAGGCTAAATCAAGAATTGAAAAGTTATCTAAGCAAGTATATTTAAAAGGCGAACAATTAGCTTTATACATGGTAGAGTGTGTTAAAAACAATCAAGAAATTGATGCTAAATTAGATAAATATACAGTTAAGCCTATTAAAGATGAAGAATTTAATTTATATAAAAGAATGTATGATTTTGAGAATGCTTCTAGTTATAGTGCGTTAAAAATTTTATATATCGTCGGTTTAGTATTTAGCTTATTTGCTTTAATTATCTTTATTATTATTTATATTATTTCAAGAAGAGGGTAACTATGAAAGTAGAAAATATAGAGCCATTTGAAGGTAAATCATATCCATCTTTAATTGAATTAGCTAAGGATTGTTATTTATATCCAAATAGATTTAATAAATTTTATAATTCTAATAAATTTTCATCTATTTTAAAAATGGAAGATGAAAATAAATATGAAGAATTTTTAAAAATAAAAAAAGCAAGATATAGAAACGAAGTTTTTAATTTTAAAGTGTCATATTTATTAAATCCATATATGAAATTATCATATGAGCATTTTAAATTTAATTCATATAAGGAATTAGGGGAAACTATGTTAAAATATGGCCCTATTATTGATATATATTTAAAAGATCTTTTAATATATCATTTATTAAGTGAATATATGGAAACTACTGGAGATAACCTTAGATATAATAAAATATATTTAAAGGTTAAAGAAAATGAAAAGAAAGCATTATCTAATCAAAATTTAGCATATTGGAATTTAGCTTTTGATTTAGCTGAAAGTAAAGATTTAATTTATCAAGGTAAGGTCTTTAAAACACCTAATGAATTTTTTAAATACATATTAGTTATTAGTGATTTAATAGCATTTTCCTCATCTTTTTTACAAGATGGTTATGTTATTTGCTGGTTAGAAAGAAGTGGTTATTCTTATATAGTTTCTAAGTTTTTATCATTAGTTAGTGTTTCTAATCAAATTGATGAGATGACTAGAAATAGGGTTGCTAAGAATATATTAGATGCTTTAGAAGAAAAAAATTAGTTTTAAATGTTATTTAATTAATATATTTCTATATGTAAGCGCTATAATGTGATAGAATAAAAGAGTAATTAAGCTTACATTATAGAAAGGTATGTATTATGGATACTAAACAAAAAGTCTTAAAATGGTTAGAATCACCTAAAGTTCCTTCTTACTTAAAAGATGAATTAAAAGCTGCTAGTGAAGATTTACAATCAGACATGTTTTTTAAAGATGTTGAATTTGGTACTGGTGGTATGAGAGGTTTACTTGGACCTGGTTCAAATAGAATGAATATTTTTACAGTTAGAAAAGTTACTGTAGGTTTTGCTAAATATTTATTAAAAACATATAAAGACGCAAAAGAAAGAGGCGTTGTTATTTCTTCAGATAATAGACATCATTCAAGAGATTTTGTACTAGAATCTTCAAAAGTTTTAAATGATTTTGGTATTAAAACATATATTTTTGATTCCTTACGTCCAACTCCTACACTCTCATTTGCTACAAGATATTGTCATGCTGTTGGTGGTATTATGATTACTGCTTCTCATAACCCAAAAGAATATAATGGTTATAAAGTTTATGATGATACTGGTTGTCAATTAGTTCCTGAACAAATTCAACCTTTATTAGATATAATCGCTACATTAGGTGATGAACTTGATTTAACTTATGATGTTGTAGCTAATAGAGGTAAAGAAATTGTCTTAGGTAAAGATGTTGATGATGCCTTTATGGAAAAAGTTCATTCTGTTGCTATTAATAAAGATGATAAGAAAGTTATTAAAATCGTCTTTACTCCTCAACATGGTACTTCTTCAGTTTTAGGTAGACGTTTATTTAAAGAATTAGGATATGAATTTTATCCAGTATTAGAACAATGTGATCCAGATCCTGATTTTTCTAACACTTTATCTCCTAACCCTGAAAAGAAAGAAGCTTATGTTAAAGCTATAGAGCTTGCTAAAAAAGTCAATGCTGATTTGATTTTAACAACAGACCCTGATGCTGATAGATGTGGTTTAGGCTTTTTAAATACTAAAGGTGAATATGAATTATTTACTGGTAACCAAACAGGTGCTTTATTAATTGATTATGTTTTATCAAATAGAGCAAAAAGAGGATTATTAAAACCTAATTCAGTAATTTGCGATACTATTGTTACTTCAACATTAGGTGAAAAGATTGCTAAACATTATGGTGTTAACACTTTATCCTTCTTAACAGGATTTAAATATATTGGTTCTGCTATTGATAAAGCTGAAAAAACACATGCATTTACATTTGAATTTGGCTATGAAGAATCTTATGGTTATATCTTTGATACATTCTGTAGAGATAAAGATTCTTTAGAATCATTATTAATGATTGCTGAAATGACAAATCATTATGCTTTACAAGGAATTAAATTAGATCAAGCTTTAGATAATCTTTATAAAGAATATGGTTATCATATTAATAAGTTATATGATATTTATTTCCAAGGTGCAAAAGGTTTACAAGATATGGCTAATATCATGAATAAACTTAGAACAGACGATTTAAACCAAATTGCTGGTGTTAAAGTTATTAAGTCTGAAGATTATCAATTACAAACAAGAAAAGTTAATGGTAAAGTAGAAAAATTAGAAGGTTTCCCTATCTCTAATGTATTAAAATATTATTTAGAAGATGGTAGCTGGTTAGCTGTTAGACCTAGCGGTACAGAACCTAAATGTAAGTTCTACTATGAAGCTGTAGATAAGGTTAAAGAAAATGCTATTTCTAAACCTGATACATTCCATTCATATGTATTAAAATTAGTAGGTTTAAAATAATAAATCAATTAAAAATGGGCTATTTATTAAAGTAGTCCATTTTATTTTAAAAAGAATTCATCATCATGAATAAGTAATTGTAATGTTTTCATTACTCCATCATGATCATTATCATCTAATGATAACATCTTAGCGGTTTGTTTTAAAAATCTAGATGATGTATTTTTCATTCCTATTCCAATACCAGCTCTATAAATCATTTCGATATCGTTATCAGCATCACCTATACAAATGATATCTTTATTTTCTAAGTTATATATCTTTGCGACTTTTTCAATAGATGTATATTTATTAATATCGTTAAAATATAATTCAGCGATTAATTCATCATGCCAAAATCTTATATTAATATCTTTATATTTAGAAGTAGATCCTAATTCTAGTAATTTGTTATAGTAAGTATAATCTTTTAAAGCAAATATTACTTCTAATTGATCATCTTTTACATTATCTTGAAGATGTCCTCTTATAATTTTCATACCTGAAGAGTAGATAAAATTATCAAAAAGAGTAGACTCATTTTCTAAATATATAGTATTTAAATCTTGAACCATTACATTTTCAAAGTTTTCTTTTCCAATTTGATTAATAATATCAAATACTAATTCCTTAGGAAATCTTTTTTCAAATATTATTTTATCCTTATTTGTTGGGTCAATAATCATTCCACCATTATAACAAACTACATAACCATTTAAACCAATTTGATCATAATAAGGCTTTATAGCTCTATAAGGTCTTCCAGATGCTAGTAAAATGTTAACACCTTTATCTTGTAAACCTTTTAAATAATTTTGAGTTTCAATTGAAATAGTCTTATTTGATGAAAGCAAAGTTCCATCTAAGTCACTAACTACTAATGTGTCTTTTAACATGATATCTCCTTTCTTATAATTGGAAAATAAAACATGCTTTTAGTTATATAGTTAAAATATATAAGAAATTAAGCATGTTTATTTATAATTTTATAACGAAGCGATTGCTAAATCTAATCTGCGTTCAATTTCTTGTTTAGTTAAGATATGTAAGATATCATATAAATTAGGAGACATTGGGGAAGTTGTTAAACTTACTCTAATCATATTAGCTACATCACCAACATGTCCTTTATAAGCATCTTTATTTTTCTTGTATTCTTTAAAGTTAGGGCAGAAATTATATTTTTCACCGACTGTTTTTAACCAGTTGAACCAATCTTCTTGGCTTAAAGAATAATCCATACCTTCTTTAAATGAAACAAGAATATTTTTTGTATCTTCTTTAGAAATGTTTTCGTTAAATTTAAATCCATTCTTTTTTACTAATTCATCAAATTTATCATTGTAGAAAAATTCGATATGAGAATAGATGTCAGAATATTTAGTGTAGTCTTTTCTAGGTTTTAATCCACCTCTTTCAATGTTCATGATTTTCATGAACTTTTCTTGGTCTTGGTTAATTAAATCTAGAAGATCTTTAGAATAAATTGAAGCCCATTTTTTAGCCTCTTTTGTAATTTCTTCTTTAGAATAGTAGGCTAGAGTTTCTTTACAGATATTTTGTAATTTAGGTAAATCAAATAAAGCACCATCTAATGACATTTTGTTGAATGTAAATTTGAAGTTATTAATATTTTCATTAGGATTTTGAATTAACCATTCTTCAAAGTTAGAGTTAGCAATTGTCATTAAATATTTAATTATACCTAAAGTAGGATAACCTTCTTGTAGGAAAAATGAAACTGCAGCTTCAGGGTCTTTTCTTTTTGATAACTTTCTTTTGTTACCATTATCAAGTTTCATAATTACAGGTAAATGAGCGTATCTAACACGTTCAAATCCTAATGCATCAAATAATTCTACATGGATAGGTAAACTTGAAATCCATTCTTCACCTCTAGTGACAACTGTTGTGTGCATGAAATGATCATCAACAGCATGGGCAAAATGATATGTAGGTAAATTATCAGATTTCATAATAACGATATCTTGATCATTTTCAGTTAAGTCTAAATCACCTCTAACTTCATCATGAATTCTAATGTAGTTATTATGGTTACCCATTGATTTAAATCTAATGACATATTTTTCACCATTTTCTATTTTTTGATAGGCTTCATCAATTGATAAATATCTGCATTTAGCATATTCACCATAATATCCAGGGATGACTCTATTAGCTTCTTGAGTTGTTCTTAATAAATTAAGTTCTTCTTGAGAGCAAAAACAAGGATAGGCTCTACCTTTTTTAATTAATTCTTTAATACAAATTTTATAGATTTCACCTCTTTTAGATTGAACATAAGGACCATAATTTCCTTTTTCATGATCTCCAAAAAAGCCTTCATCTTGTAATATATCAAATTCTTTTAATTGATCGATTAATTGATTAGCAGAACCTTCAACTTCTCTTTTTTGATCTGTGTCTTCTAATCTAAAATAGTAAACACCATTTGATTGACTAGCAACTTTATGAGCTATCATACTAGTAAATAGTGAACCTGTATGTAAAAATCCAGTAGGGGAAGGGGCAAATCTAGTGACTTCTTGTCCTTGGCTTAAATTTCTTGATGGATATTGTTTTTCTAAATCTGAAATTGTTTTTGTGATTTCAGGAAAGATTAGATTAGCTAATTCTTCATAAGTATGCATATTTATTTCTCCTTATCTAATTGGTTTTATATAAAATTTTCCATAAACTTGAGTGGAACTAATTACGTTAACAAAGCTTGTTGGATCAGCGTCTTTAATAAACAACATTACTTTTTTTAGTTCTACTGATGAAACTGTCATATAGATTAGTTTTCTAGGTGCACCTGAATAACCACCTATAGCGTTACAAATAGTGCATCCATGAGGGAATGCACGCATTAATTTTTGAGGAAGGTCTTCACTAGTTGTATTGATTTGTAATTCAATCTTCTTATTTTTAATATTTATTAAATCAATTAATTTAGCACTAGCTAAGAAATATAATACTGTGTAGATTGATGTTGATATTTGATTAAGTGAACCAATATATAACGCGTTAATAATTGTATATGCTAAGACAATGCAAGCGTTAATAATAATGTTATATTTACCGACATTTGTTGATTTTTTCTCAGCTATTGTAAATGTGATAATATCAACTCCACCAGCTGAAGTTCCTATAGCGTAAGCTACCCCTGATGAAATTCCAGTTAAAGCACCACCACATAAAGCTCTAATTAAGAAATCGTATTGGAATGGGACTTGTCTAGCATCGATTGTTGAAGGATCTATATTAAATGTAGAGACCCATGATTCAGGAATATTAGAAATTAATATAGAAGTTAATCCGACATTTATTAATGAAATGACAGTGAACTTTTTACCTATAGTAAACCATGACATAATAAACAAAGGAATATTTACTGCAAAGTAGAAAAATGATTGTAAATCTTTTTCTGCAAATGTTTTATCACCACAAAGTTTTACTAATTTAGTAAGAACTTGAGAAAATCCACTAGCCCCACCAGATATTAAACTTGGCGCACCACTAGGAGCGGTAAATGCTCTATATCCATAAGCTAATGCAAAAGCAGAAATAAATGTTGCAATAGCAATCCAGATATATTCTAATCCTATTTTGATTGGTTGATGATCTAATAAAAACATTTGACAGTCACGTTTAAGTTTTTGAGATCCTTTTTTATTAATTATTTTGATAGGATGTTTAATTTTATCTACTTCGATTGAATTATTATCCATATATGACCTTTCGTTAAAAATTAACAGATACACAATAATTATATAATAATTATTTGATTATATAAATAGATTTTTTACATGAAAAAACCTATATGATTTTCACATATAGGTTAATTGCTTTTTAGTTTTTATTCACCTTTATTGACATCAAGAACTTTTTTGCCATCATAGTAGCCACATTTAGGGCAAACATGATGAGGTTGGACAGAAGCTCCGCAATTAGAGCATGTTGTTAATCCAACAGGATTTAATTTAAAATGTGTTCTTCTTAATGCTTTACGGGTTTTAGATGTTCTTCTTTGTGGTACTGCCATAATCTAACTCCTTTTCATACATACGCTTAGTAATTATACTAACTTGTAGTTTATATGTCAAACTAATTTTTTCTAAGCGATTAATAAATACAATATTTTTTATATTGTCGAACATAAATATTATACATAAAAATTAGTTTTTTTTCTATTAGAATAAATTCTTATTGACTTTTTGTAGGTCTAAACTTTTTTGCTACATATCTATTTTTAGAAACTGTCTTTTTACCATATTCAATGGCTTTTTTAGGACAATGGTTAATACAAGCTGTACAATGAATACAATTTTTATTCCAACAAGGTTTTTTATCTACCATTGTTATATTGTTTAAAGGACAAACTTTAGAACATAATGAACAACCAATACATGAATTTGTAGCGTAGAATTTTTTAGGTCTAATGCAAAATTTATTAAATATTAACTCGACAGGTTTAATTGATAAAATATGCATTATTCCAACTTTTTTCATATCTAAATTTTCATTGTTGATAATTTTGTTTGCAATAGAAGGAACTTGTGCAATTGCTTTATCCATTTTGATATCGTTTTGTGGACCATTTTCTACTTTAAAAAAGATTAAATAATCTTGAGGCATTGATAAATGACTTACGCCTTTATATGTTAAATTAAGTTTTTTTGTAATCTTTTTTAAATAATATGCAGCAGCACTAACCCCACTTCCAGCACATGTCATTATAAAGTAGATGTTTTTATTTCCTTTTAAACTAGCATTCATTAATTTTTTATAAACAATGTTTGGAATTGTAGATAGATAAATAGGACTTATTACAACATAAGGTTTTTCACTTGTTAAATCAATATTTGTTCCATCTTTTAAATATTTTGTAATATTGATAACTTTATCATCTAATAAATATCCTAAATAAGATGCGATATATTCGCTATTACCTGTTGCAGAAAAATATAATATCATATAGTTAACCTCGCTTTATTATATAACTTTTACAAGTAAGTGGTGAATTTTTATTATTAAACATAATGATTTAATTAAGCAAAATTTTAAACTTGCAGTTTTTTGTACTTTTTAGTGAAAATCACTTGCAGTTTTTGGTAAATGATAATTTATAATCATATGGTCTTAAATAATATAATTAAATTTCCTATATACATGATAATGGTTATAAGTAAGGATTAATTTACTTTCAATATCTATTTTAAGTATGTTTTACTTGTATAAATATAAATTTATTGTATAATATTAAAGATGTTCTTAATTTTTTAAATTAAGTAACTTAGGAGTTATAAATGTCACAAGTATTCTCAATTATTTTATTAATCTTTTCAATCTTACTTATCATTTTAGCTTTATTAACTGGTCCTAAATCTCAAGGTGCTTCAGGTGCTATTACTGGTGGTACCAATATGAATATTTTTTCTAAAACTAAGGAAAGAGGCGTTGATAAGATTATTTCCATTATTACATTAATATGTGGAATTTTCTTCTTCTTATTTGCTATTCTTACACGTTATTTATAAAATAATAGGGCTATTAGTGTAGCCCTTTTTATATGAAAGCTGCATTAAATTATTATTCTTTGAAAATTAAATCGATATATTAAAAGGGAGTTTATTTATGGAAAAAAAGGAACTTATTAAATTTTTATCAAAAAAAGGCAAAAGTTTAGATGAAATATCTAAGCAATTTAAACTAAGACAATCTATTTGCAAGCAAGAATTACAAGTGTATTTAGACTCTGGTTTAATTATCGATTCAGTTAATGGATATGTACTTGCTAAAGATTATGGATTAATTTTAGGTAAAATCGTTTTAAGAAAAGAAAAATTTGCCTATGTTAAACCTCTTGATGAATCATATAAAAACGATTATAGAGTAGCAGGTGCATCTTTAAAAGGATATATTTTAAATGATCTTGTTTATATTAGCTTAGATAATTGGGATAATGCTACAATCGCTGGATTATATAAAAGAACTGATTATTTAATCGGTAATATTTTTAAAGCTCCTACTAAAGGTTATCTTTTGAAGTGCAATTTATTAGAAAATACAGATATTAAAGTAAATATTGTCACAGATTTATCTAGTAAAGAAATAGGTGAAGGTGATTTAGTTAAATGTAATATTGTTAAATCTAGTGTAGGTCAAATAGATGTTGAATTTGATAAAACATTAGTAAAAGCTAATCAAGTAGGTAGTGATATTTCTTCAATTATTGTATCTAATGATGCTCCTTTAGTATTTGATTCAGAAGTCTTAATTCAAGCTAAGATGATGAATAATGAAGTAAATGAAGAAGATAAAGTAGGTAGAGAAGACTTTACTAATGAAACAATAGTAACAATCGATGGTGAAGATGCATTAGATTTTGATGATGCTATTTCAGTAAAAGAAATTAATAATGGTTATGAAATTGGTGTTTATATTGCTGATGTGTCTTATTATGTTCAACCTAATACTCCTATTGATAATGAAGCATGTAAAAGAGGAACTAGTATTTATGTAGCAGATAGAGTAGTTCCTATGTTACCTTTTGAATTATCAAATGGCATATGTTCTTTAAATCCTAATGTTGAAAGATTAGTTTTAGCTTGTATTATGCAAGTTAATAATGATGGTAATGTATATAGATCAAGAATTGTTCCAGGTGTTATTAAATCTAAAGCTAGATTAACATATACTCAAGTTAATAATTATTTTGAAAAAGGTGAAACTAGCGATTTACCTGAAAATATTTTGAAGATGTTAAATATTGCTTTAAAAGCTGGAACTATTATTAGAAAAAGAAGAGAAAGACATGGCGCTTTAGATTTAGAATCAGTAGAATTGAAATTCCATCTTGATGAAAATGGAAAACCTATTGAAATTTTGAAAAAAGAACAAGGAATTGGTGAAAAACTCATTGAAGATTTAATGATTATTACTAATTGTGAAGTCGCTAAAACTATTTCTAAATTAGATATTCCTACTTTATATAGAGTTCATGATAATCCTCCTGAAGATAAATTAGCTAGTTTTAAGGTTTTCTTGAAAAATATTAAATTATATAAAAATTTCCCAGCGAAAATCACATCTAGTTCTTTATCTAACTGGTTTAACTCTATTGAAGATAAAGATACTAAATTTGCTGTAAGTAATTTCTTATTACGCGCTTTAGCTAAAGCTAAATATTCACCTGTTAATTCAGGACATTTTGGTTTAGCAGAAGAATATTATTTACATTTTACTTCACCTATTAGAAGATACCCTGATTTATTAGTACATAGAACTATAAGAGATTATATTTTCTTAAAGAAAAGTTTTGACTACTCTACATATTTAACATATATGACAAATATGGGTGTTTCTACTTCTTCTAGTGAAAGACGTGCTACAACAATTGAAAGAGAAGTTGATGATTTAGAAGCATGTAAGTATATGGAAGATAGAATCGAGGAAGAATATGATGGTTTAATTACTAATATTACTCCTAAAGGTATGTATATATTATTAGATAATGGAGTAGATTCTTTCCTTGATATTAATACTATAAACCCTAGTAAAACATATTTCTTTTCTAATACCCATATGGATATTCAATCTAAAAAAGATGAATATAGAAAAGATGATGGAATGGAACTTTATAAATTAGGTGATCATATTAAAGTTATAGTCTATAAAGTAACATTTGAAGACAAGACAGTTCATGTAATAACTACTGCTTGTAAACAATATTTTGAAAATATTGAAAAATATGATATTCAAATGGAAGAAGATAACAAACAATTATCATCTTATAAAGATAATTCTAGATTTAAATCTAAAAAAGAAGGTAAAAAGACTATAGGAAGACGTACTTCTTCTTATAATAAAAAGCAAAAAGAATATCAAGATGAATTTGATTTAAATAAAGATGATAAAAAATCATATTCTAAAAAGAAATTTGATAAAAAATCTTCATCTAAATTTGATAGAAAATCATCTTCAGATAATAAGTCTAGAGGTGAAAAGTATTTCAAAGATAAAAAAGATTTTAAATCTACAAGAAAAGATTCTAAATCATTTAGAGGCGGTAAATCTAAAAATGGTGGATTTAAAAACGATAGAAGATCATCAAAAGGCTTTAAAAAAGGTCCTTCAAAATCAGTAAGAAGAGGTAGAAATGGCAGATAATAAATCTTTAATTAAACTTATCGCTAGTAATCATAAAGCTCATTATGAATATTTTTTATCTGACTTTTTAGAAGTAGGTATTCAACTTTATGGTACAGAAATTAAGTCTTTACGTTTAGGACATTGTTCTTTAACTGAAGCTTATATAAGTTTTTATAAAAATGAAGCTTTTATCTATAATATGGATATTCCAGTTTACAAATTTGGAAATATCTTTAATCATGAACCTAAAAGAGATAGGAAATTGCTTTTACATAAAAACGAAATATTAAAACTTTCAAATGCTTGTAAGTTAAAAGGTTATACTGTTGTACCTGTAAAATGCTATTTAAAAAATGGAAAAGCTAAACTAGAGATTGCTTTAGGTAAAGGTAAAACAAATTACGATAAAAGAGAAGTAATTAAAAATAGAGATATAGATAGAAAAATACAAAAAGAATACAAAAGAGGATATTAATAAATGAAAAACATTTCATTAAAGCTAACTAAGTATATTGCTATATCAGCTTGTATGATTTGCTTGTCTTTTATTTTAAATAGATTTCTTTCTTTTTCTACAAACTGGTTTAGAATAGGACTTTCAAGTGTTCCTATTGTTTTTACTGGTTTAATTTTAGGCCCTATTTGGGGAGGAATTGTAGGAGCTTGTTCAGATTTAGTATCAGCTTTTTTAGTTCCTCAAGGTGCCTATTTTCCTGGTTATACTTTAGATAGTGCATTACTTGGTATTCTTCCTTTTTTAACAATGAAATTATTTAAAGGTAGAAATAAACTACAAACATTAATCTATTTTTTATTAACATGTGTAATTTTAGTATTTGTATCTTTATTTTGTACTTATTATTCTACATTTAAAAAACAAGAACTTTCTTTGGCGTTTAGAATATCTATTCCATTTTTATTTTTAATTTATTTTATAGTCATATACTTTATTCATTTGTTTTTGTTTAATAAACAAGATAAATTTAAACGAATAAATAGAGAGGATAATTTATATTCATTAAGTGATTTATATTTATGTACTATGGTAAATCATATCATTATATCTTTATGCTTATTACCAAGTTGGAATCTGATTGTCGCTAATGTGGGATTTTTAATTACATCATTTACATCTAATGTAGTTTATCTAGTAAGTGGTATAGTTAAACCATTGATTTTATATTTTATTATTAATCCAGTTATTAAAAGTAGAGTGTTGAATTTTATTAATAAATAAGAAAACAAAAAATTTATTTAACGATGATATCTAAATTATAATTTTCTAGTGATTTTACCATAAAGTAATTATGAAAAATTAAAAAGTGTATTTTCTTTAGATACATAAGGTACTAGGAAATTATGAAAAAGAAGAAAGTTAAAAATCGTTATTCTATTAGCACTTACTTATCTAACTTTTGGAAATGTAACTGCTGGTATAGTTAAACAAATTACTTTCTTACCTTCAAAATCAAATTTTTCAAAATTTACATATTTTCATTTATTTTCAGCTTAAATATATACACTAATTATTGTATAATATTTTTAGTTTTTAAACAGGAGTAAATAGTATGTATCAAGAATTTCAAAAAGGATGGATTGAAGTTATTACTGGCCCTATGTTTGCTGGTAAATCTGAAGAATTAATTAGAAGAATTAGAACATTAAAATACGCTAAGAAAAATATAGTATGTTTTAAACCAAGTATTGATGATAGATATTCAGAAACAAGTATCGCTTCTCATGCTGGTGGAAGATATAAAGCTTATCCAGTTCAAACAATTGAGCAAATAAAAAGCCACGTTGATAAAGACGTGGATGTTGTCGCAATAGATGAGATTCAATTCTTTGGCGATGATATTTTACCTATATTAGATGAATTTGCAAATAATGGAATTAGAGTAATGTGTGCAGGATTAGACATGGATTTTAGAGGTGAACCTTTTGGAATCATGCCTAAATTACTTGCAAAAGCTGAATTTGTTACTAAACTTACTGCAAGTTGTAAAGTGTGTGGAGAAGCTGCTACACGTACTCAAAGAATTATTAATGGAAATCCAGCTTATTATGAAGATCCTGTTGTACAAGTAGGTGCATCAGAATGTTATGAAGCTAGATGTAGACATCATCATCAAGTACCTCATAAATCATCTAAATAGATCTTTTATAGGTTGAATTAAATCCTCGACTTGATTTTTTAAATTTAAGTAGGTGATAGTTAAATAATTATCATCTACTTTTTTTTCTAATTCTTTTATTCTATTTATTTCTTTGGTTAATTCTTCATTAGAAAAAGAAGGAAGATTTTTCTTTCCTTGTTTTATTTCTTCTTTTAAATTATTTAAATAAGGATCTTTAAAATAAAGATCCTTGGCTTTTAAATATTTTTGTACTAAATCAGAAGATAATATTTGATTAATAAGAGTATAAGTATCTTGTTCAAGATTACTCATTTATTAGTTCTCCTATTAATGAATATGTGTGAGATTCAATTATTTTAACTTTTCTAATTTGACCTATTAAAGAAGGGTCACCTTTAACATGGACTAAACGAAGATGTCTAGAATATCCAGAAATCATACTAGAATCTCTTTTAGAAACTGTATCAAATAATACTTCGACAATTTTGCCTTCTTCTTTTTTGGCTGAAATAGTTGCTAAATTATCAATACTTGCTTTAAGTCTATCAAATCTATTTGATTTTTCTTCACTAGTAGTAGCATCTTGCATAATTGCAGCAGGTGTACCATCTCTAGGTGAATAAATAAAAGTATAAGCGTTATCGTATTTAACTTTATCTACTACATCTAATGTGTCTAAAAAATCTTGTTCAGATTCATTAGGGAAGCCTACGATAATATCAGTTGTTAAATAGACATCAGGGATGTATTTTCTTAATAAATCAACTAAATCTAAATATTGTTGTTTATTATAATGTCTATTCATTCTTTTTAACATTAAATCTGATCCTGATTGTAAAGGAAGATGTAAACTTGGCATGATATTATCGTATTTTGCCATGACTTTAAATACTTCTTCTTTAAAATAGGCAGGATGAGATGTTGTAAATCTAACTCTAGGAATATTAGTTAAAGCGACTGCTTCTAATAATTTATCAAATGTGGAATCAGGATCTTTTAAATCAAATCCATAAGCGTTAACGTTTTGACCAATTAAGGTAACTTCTTTATAACCTTGGTTTTTTAATGAATTAACTTCATTAACTATATCTTGAATAGATCTAGAACGCATTTTTCCTCTTGTATAAGGAACAATACAGTAAGTGCAGAAGTTATCACATCCATACATAATATGGACAAAGGCTTTAGTTTTATCAGTTCTAGTAGAAGGTAATTGTTCAATAACTTCACCTTCAACTGAAGATACATCAAATACTCTTTCATCAGAAGTGATACATGCATCTAATAAAGAATAAATAGAATCCATATTATGAGTACCAAATACTAAATTGACATAAGGGAAATGATCTTTAATAAAACGCATAGGCTTTTCTTCTTGAGCCATACATCCACAAATACCAATAATCTTATTAGGATTTTCTTTAGCAGATTGTTTTAATTGACCAAGTTCACCATATATTTTCTTTTCAGCGTTTTCTCTAATAGCACATGTATTAAAAATAACTAAATCACTTGAATAAGGATTAGTTGATTCTTTTAACCCTAAATTATTTAAAAAACCTGCTAATATTTCAGAGTCTCTAACGTTAGCTTGGCAACCTGAAGTTTGTAAACAATATGATTTACCTTTAGCCCAATTAGCTAAATTATCACTTATTTTTAAATTAGCGTTTCTAGTAATAGATTTTTGATTATAGTTTCTTCTTCCGGCTTGTTTTAAATCAGGGAAAGATATTATATTAACTTTTTTTGCCATTACTAACTCCTTTTATTTTTCTATTATATTTATTTTTTCAATTTTTAATACATTATTAGTGTTATCATCTATTTCAATAAAAACACCATTAAGTTGATAATTACCAGATTCAGGGATTTCAAATTTACTAGGAAGGGAAGTCCATGTTTTAGTAATTACTCCTTTAGGATAAACTCCTAAAATAGAATCATATAAACCACACATTCCTGCATCAGATATAAATGCAGTTCCATTTGGTAGTATTTTATTATCATTAGTTTGTACATGAGTATGAGTACCAAGTACAGCAGATACTTTTCCATCAAAAGCATAGGCTAGACTAGCTTTTTCTCCTGTAGCTTCTGCATGGAAATCTACTATATGTATATCTTGTGTTGTAGTATTAATAATGTTTTCTAAATCCTCAAAAGGATTTGTATCAAATCCTTGCATAAATGTTCTACCCATTAAATTAGTAACTCTAATGGTTTTATTTTTAACATTAAATAATTTAGTACCAACACCAGGAATAGCTTTATTCATGTTATATGGTCTAATCATATTAGGGTATTGCTCATTACTTGTAATAACTTCACTTACTCTTAAATAATGGTTACCCATGGTAATACAATCTATTCCATAACTAATTAATTCGCGATAATTTTTTATTGATAAGCCTTTACCATGAGTAGCATTTTCACCATTAGCAATCACAAAATCAGCGTTATAACGTAATTTTAATGAAGGTAATTGTTCTTTAATACTAGTTCTTCCGACTCTACCAACAATGTCGCCTAAGAATATAATATTCATTATTTTGCAAGCTCAACAGCTCTAACCTCTCTAATGACTTGAACTTTAATTTGACCAGGATATGTCATTTCAGCTTCAATCTTATCTTTAATATTTCTTGCTAAGATAAATGAATCTTCATCATTTACTTTTTCAGGAACAACTGTAACTCTAACTTCTCTACCTGATTGCATTGCATAACAATTAGATACACCATCAAAACCTTTACAAATTGTTTCAAGCTTTTCAATTCTTTGAACATAGTTTTCTAATGTTTCAGATCTTGCACCAGGTCTAGCAGCAGATAAAGTATCGCTAGCTTGAACTAATGTAGAAATAACATACTTAGGGGCAACATCACCATGGTGAGATTCAATAGCGTTAATTACTACATCGTTTTCACCATATTTTTTAGCGAGTCTAGAACCTACTTCAACATGGCTTCCTTCTAATTCGAAATCAGCAGCTTTACCTATATCGTGGAATAAACCAGCTCTTTTTGCTAAATTAACATCTAAGCCTAATTCACCAGCCATTGTTCCACAAAGTATAGCGACTTGAATAGAATGATCTAATACATTTTGACCAAATGATGTTCTATATTTTAATCTACCTAAATAAGAAAGTAATTCTTTTGAAACGTGTGGAATACCAAGTTTTGAAACTGTTTGTTCACCAATTCTTCTAACATTATCTTCCATGTTCTTTTTGACTTTTTCATAGATTTCTTCAATTCTTCCAGGTTGAATTCTTCCATCTTTAATTAAGTCTTCTAAAGTTTGTCTAGCAATTTCTCTTCTAATTGGGTCAAAACAGGAAACAGTAATTACTTCAGGGGTATCATCAATTAAAATATCAACACCAAGTAAAGATTCTAATGATTTAATGTTTCTACCTTCTCTACCAATAATTCTACCTTTCATTTCTTCACTAGGTAAAGTGACTGTAGAGATTGTTTGTTCAGAAACTACATCTTGAGAATATTTAGCAATTGCAAGGGAAATGATGTTTTTAGCTGTTTGGTCGCATTTAGCTTCAACTTCATCCATCTTATTTTTCTCATATTGAGCAACTTCTTTTGTCATTTTTTCTTCAACTCTTTGCATGATTTCATTTCTTGCTTCAGCAGTTGACATTTTAGCGACTGTTTGTAATTTGTCGATAATAGAATCAAGATTTAATTGAACTTCTTGTTGTTTTTTAATTAATTCTTGTCTACTAGCTTCATAATTTTCTTTGGCTTGGTCCAATGCTTCTTCTTTAGAAGTGATTAATTGATCTCTTTTATCAATACTAGCTTCTCTTTGATCTAACTTTTTTTCTTGTTCAATAACACCAGCTTTTCTTTCTTTGATGTCTTGTTCAGCTTGGGCTTTTAAATCATTAACTTCTTGCTTTGCATCTAATTTAGCATTCATTATTAATTTATCGGCTTTAACTTCCGCATCTTTAATGATTTTATCAGATGCTTTTTTAGCGATATGTGTTCTTGTGTAGGGAATTAAAAATAATACTGCAGCTGTAACAACAGCACCAATGATTATGCCTACAATCCATCCTATTGCTTCCATATAAAAATCCTTCCTTTCAATTTTTTATAAAAATAACATTGATTTAATTTAAAACAGCGCGTAAAAAATAAATATACTATTAAAATTGCTTTTTAATGTGTATTAGAAATAATATATAAATAACTTTGATGTTTTTATTAAAACGTTAATCTATTATAAAGTACTTAGTTAGTACGCTATTATTATAAAATAATAATATTGTAAAATACAACTTTATTTATATTAATGGTAGTAAACTTGAAAAGAGAAATAAAATTAGTTATATTTATAAAGCATCAAGAAGATGCATTAGTTTACTTATCGGGAGTGTTCTGGTTTCGACAGGTAAAGAGGAGTCTTAAACGCAGCGGAGTGATAAGCCTTACTTATCTAAGCACGATAAATGCCAAAAAGAATTTTATCCCTTTTGCTAAGGCCAACAATATGATGGCCTGCGCTTGCTAGTTTTAAACTAGTATTTAATGCGTTATAGCTACATCGATAGCTAGGCAAACATTTAGTAGAACTCGCTATTCTATTCGGAGTCTACTAGGTGTAAACAAGAATAGATAGAGTTAATTTAGATAATAGGATTAACTTGAAACTTATATATTATCGCCCTAATTATTTTCTTACGTCTATTAAGTCTTAATTAGGTATTAATATAGACTAAGCTGTAGTGGGTAGGATGGAGCTTTATTTGGACAGGGGTTCAATTCCCCTCACTTCCACCAAAAGGTAAGGAGACGAACACCAGTCATATAATTGGAATATATTATGTACCTGGTCACTTCGTTGTAAGGGCTCAAATGGATGTAGCCCGTAATAGAAAGAAGAACAAATAGTGGTTTCGGTCACTATTTTTCTTTTTGGGTCTTGACTTCTTTCGGGGGGGGTAAAATAAAAGTATGAGGGGAGAATTTATATATGAATGAAGTATTAAAAGATAGACATGATAACAAAATTGGACAAGGAAATTTATTAACAACTTTACTTAGTAATTAAATTGTATAAATTTGTTTCATTTATGGTATGCTATAAAAAGAATTAATAGTAGTAGAAATACTGCTATTTTTCTTTTATTCGTAAATCTTTTAATAGTACACATAAAGTAATATAATTAAATTATGTTTTTCGAAATGAATTTTTATTAAAATGTTTTTATAATTCGATAGAAGGAATGGAAATTATGGTAGAAGAATTTAGTAATGAAGTAATAAGTAAACTTAAACATTATGTTTATAGATTGGTGGATCCACGAAATGGAGAAACTTTTTATGTTGGCGAAGGTTGTGGGAACAGAGTGTTTCAACACGCTAATGCTGTAGATATGTCTTTTTATAAAGATGTAAATGTTATCACAGAACAAGATAAACCTACGGAGGATAATAGTGATCCTGCAAAAATTAAAAGAATAATCGATATCAAACGTAGTGGATTAGATGTAATACATGTAATTCAAAGATGGGGCATGGATGCAAAAACGGCTTTTGAAGTTGAATCGGCATTTATTGATTTTTTTGGATTACAACATTTGACAAATAAAATTAAAGGTCACGATGAAGATAGAGGGATGCGTTGGTCTGGAGAAATTATTAATGAATTTAGTGCAAAAATATTTGATGATTATCCAAATTGTCCTAAATTTATTATGATTAAAATCAACGATTACAACATCAATAAAAATGGTGGTTTTTACGATGGCGGTATTTATAAAGCTTGTAGATATTGTTGGAAAATAAACCCAAGTAGGGCAAATAAATATCCTTATGTTTTAGCAGTGAGATATGGTATTGTTGTTGGCGTGTATGAAATTGAAGATAAAGGATGGAAAAGAGTTGAGGGCTCAAAACGTGCTTATTTTGATGGTAATGAAGCTCCTCAAGAAATTAAAAACATCTTTATTAATAAAAAGATTCCTGAACGTTTTAGGAAAAGGCAAAATCCTGCAAGCTATTGTGATTAATAAGGAAGATAATAGTGGTTTCGGCCACTATTTTTCTTTTATTATCTTGAAACACAACACATTTTATGGATGAAACTTTTTTAGTGTGCAGTCAGCCATAGGTCTTTTTTGTTCCTCGGACACCTGTTTAA
>CAVFIT010000070.1:0-2982 GCA_963622735.1 Phocaeicola dorei
TTCTAATGTATTAGCTTTACCTCAACTAGTTTTAGCTTTATTAATTGTGGGCTTTACTTCTTTTTCTTACGCTAAAAATTTAATAGATTATAAAAATGCTGGAGTTGATATTTTAATAATGGAAAAATATTTGCAAATATCAATTTCTTGTTCGTCTTTATATTGTTTTTTCTTTTCTTTGGCTTATTCTGCTTCTATTTACTTTGATTCAAATAACGATGCTTTTTTATGCTTACCAATTAAAGGAAGTCAGTTATATTTAGTTAGAGCGATATTAAACTTTATATATTCACTTATGTATGGTGGATTATTATTGTTATCTCAATTTATTATTACTTGTATTGTTTTAAATTTAAATGCTTTAAATTACATAATGGGAGTATTAGTATTTATTGGTATTTTAGTTACTATAAATTTTTTATCATTTAGTGTTGCTAATTTAGTTTCTAGGATAAGAAATTTAGCAGCATATAAAAACTTTGCGAGTGTATTTACTTTTATTTGCACTGCATTAGGGGCTTTTAGTTTAGTGGCTTTAATTTTATTTAGACCTAATAGTAATTCTAGCTTATCTAGTCAAGAAAACTTGAATCAATTAGTAGGAAATATTAACAGTTTATATAACATTACAAGATTTATTAACTGGGCTGGTTTAATATCAACTAAAAGTGTATTATTACTAGATTCATCATATTATATCTATATTTTATATGGTGGAATTATTGATGTTGTATTAATCGCAGTCGGTTTTGTTCTTGCTAATTTTTACTATATTAAGAATTTAAATTCAGGGCATAAACGTTCTTATAGAAAAGATAAAAAGAAAATGTCTTATCACTTAGATAAAGCATTTAGAAAAAGAAAACAGGTTAGAATATTTATAAAAAAAGAATTTATGCTACTTAAATCTAATCCATTAATAGTGTTTAATTCTATGTTTACTTGTATTACTTCTACAGTTGCTTCTGTATTAATTGCGTATTTTTTATTTAAAGATATGAATGAAAATAATAAAGAAATATCGATGTTATTTGTTAACGGTTTATTATTAACTTCTATTGTAGTACCTAATCTTTCTTATGCTAGTATATCAATGGAAGGTAATGGATTTACTATGTTAAAAGCCTTACCTTTAAATGTAAAAAAATACACAATGGCTAAAATGAATCCTAGCGTTACAATCACTTTGTTTTATACTTTAATAATCTCTATTGTTTTCTTTGTTTTATTCCCATTTAAATGGTATGAAGTTTTAATAGATTTATTTGTAGTATTCTCTATTAGTTTATGTATGAGTTCATTTAGTTTTTATTTAGGAAGTAAATTACCTAATTTTAATTATTCCTCTTCTTCAGACTTACAAAAGGGAATTGGTCCATTTTTTGTAAGTATATTCAATATTTCAGCTTCTATTTTTACTGCTGGAATTAGTATAGGAATAGCTTTAATTACTAAAGTATATATTTTAAGATTTATTGGTTATGGTGTAACATGTATACTTTGGCTTGGATTAACTTATTTATTTTACAAGTTATCTATTAAACAGGTAGAATATTTAATTAAAGAGGATTTAGTATGATTTATGTAATTACAGGAAATGATTCTTCATTATTAAAAAAAGAAATCAATAAACAAGTAAAAGAAAAATTAAAAGAAATTAACGATTTTAATTTCGTTTCTTTTGATATGTATAATCATTTAATTCAAGACGCTATAGATAGTTGTGTATCCTCTAATTTAATAAGTGAACAAAAAGCTGTTGTTTGTTATAATTGTTATTTTTTAACTGATCAAGAAAAAGGGATATCTAGTTGGACAAAGATGATGGATTTTGATAGTTTAAAAAAGTATTTAGATAATCAAAATCCAGACTGTGATTTATATCTTACTAGTATAGGTAAATTAGATGGTGATTCTAATAAATTAGTAGAATTATTGAAAAAGAATGCTAAAATTGAACAAGTTTCTACAAAAAATAATGATCAATTAATAGAAGATGGTATTAGATATGTTAGTTTAAATGAAAAAACAATATCAAAAGACGCTATCAATGAAGTTATTAGAAGAGTAGATAAAGATTATACTTTGATGATAAATACTTTAGATAAATTAATGCTATATACTTCTAATATTCAATTAGAAGATGTTTACTTATTAGTAGCAGATAAACTAGAAGATGTTTCGTTTAATATAGTAAATAATTTATTTAAATTTAATGTAAAAGATGCTATAAAATCTTTTAGAGATTTATTATTAAAAGGGAATGAACCACTTGTATTATTTGCTCAATTTTCATCTCAATTTAAGTTTTTATATCAAGTAAGTAAAGCAAGGGAACTAGGATATGATGACAATGAAATTGCTAAAGAATTAGGATGTAGTTCAGGAAGAATATATTATTCTAAAAAAAGCTTAGGTAGTTTTCAAAGTAAAGATATTCTAAAAATGATGGCTGATTTAAACAAAATAGAATTGGATATGAAATACAACTTAGATAATCCAAAAGATACAATTGAAATATTTATTTTGAACTTTAAAAAGAATTATTACAAAAAATAAAAAATCTGGGTTAACCCAGATTTATTTTTATTAAAAAATTAGTTTCCTTATTACTTTGTTTCGTTACGTAAAGCATTAACGAGTTTGCATAAAGATGATTTTTGTCTATTAGCTGTGTTTTGTTTTTGAACACCGTCACTAACGCTATTATCAATTAAGGAAATTGCTAACTTAAGAGTTTCTTCAGCTTTGGCTAAATCCTTACTAGCAACAGCAGCTTTACATTTTTTGATAGCTGTTCTTACTGTGGATTTCTTTTGAGAGTTGCTAATATTAGCTTTTTCATTTGTGATAATTCTCTTTTTTTGCGATTTTATTTGTGCCATAAAAAACGCTCCTTTCACACACCGATTTATCTTAACATAAATATATATAATTATACAAGAAGATAAACCTACATTTTGTTAGATACTTATATAATTT
>CAVFIT010000071.1:0-6590 GCA_963622735.1 Phocaeicola dorei
CGAGTAGAGAGTGAGAAATGCTAGTTTTTCTACTCCCTCTCACACCACCGTATGTGCATTCTTCTGAATATAGGTTCAAATATCAGTGTCAATTTTTAAACAATCGCTTGTTGAACAAAATATATTTTAATCGAATATTTACAAACATAATAGATTCTTTATTTCAGACTAATCAATTTTGTTGTTTGTGCTATTCTATGGTAAAAAGTGGGAATAAGTATACTTTTAAGTATACTATCTTGTGTAAAATACCATTTTATTATAAAATATATTTAGAACAGGCGGTGTTATTATGAAATATATCAAAGAATTATCTAACTACATTACTTTTTCACTTAGTGATGCAAATAAAATTATTGGAAATCCTCCCGCAGCCAAAAAATATCTTAGTCAAATGGTTAAATCAGGATATATAAATAAGATTAGAAAAGATTTGTATACTTGTTATGATTTTGTATTAAACGAAGATTGTGCAAATAGATTCCAAATTGCATCAAATATAAACCAAAACTCTTACATCTCGTATCATAGTGCATTTGAATTTTATGGTTTCTATAATCAAATGTATTACGAGATGCAAGTATCTTCAAATAAAAGATTCACTCATTTTGAATATGATGGCTATTCATATAAGTGCTATTTAAATAATATTGATATTCAAATTGATACTATTCAATGCGTTAAAGTTACTTCTATTGAACGTACTATTGTTGATTCAATAAATATGTTAGGAAAAGTCATGGATATTGAAGAACTTATTAAATGCTTAGATTTAATTCATCTTGTTGATGAGAAAAAGATTTTAGAAGTTCTAAATTCATATAATAAAGAAGTTTTATACCGTAAAGTTGGATACATTCTTTTATATTACAAAAATGAATTTAAACTAAGCGAATCTTTCTTTGATACATGCATTTTAAAAGGTGATATATCTAATCGAGGATCTCTTGTTAATAATGATAAAAATAATCTTGTATTCAATTCTAAATGGGGACTTTATGTTTATCCAAATTTAAAAAATATAAATAATAAGGGAGGTAACTTAGATGTTTAAATATTCATCAAAAGAAATAAATCAAATTGCTAGTGAAACAAATTTCAATAAAAATACTTGTGAAAAAGTATTAAGACTTTATTCTATATTAAATTTTATTAATTCTAGTGAAATTTCTATTAATCTCGCTTTAAAAGGTGGGACAGCCATCAATCTGTTCTTACTTAACTTACCACGTCTTAGCATTGATATAGATTTAGATTTCAATCTCCCCCTAGATAAAAAATCGATGCTAGAACATCGGACTAAAATAGATTCACTTATAAGAAGTTATATGGAAAGCGAAGACTATCATCTTTCCGATAAATCTAAATTTGTACATACATTAGACTCTTATGTCTATTCTTATCAAACTACATCAAGAAGTAACGACGTCTTAAAGATAGAAATCAATTATTCTAATAGAGTTCACATATTAAAAGCCAAAATTAAAACATCAACTAATATACTAAAAGAAACAACCTCAATCAATGTATTAGCAAGTGAAGAACTTATAGGTTCTAAAATAAATGCATTACTAGCAAGGACTACACCTAGAGATGTATATGATGTATATAATCTTTTTAAAAGTGGCAATATCAAAGATGAAAAAATCATTAAGAAGATCGCAATATTCTATATTTGTCTTGGAACTGAACTTCCAATTAACTTTGATAAAATTCTTAATAACGCAATTAACAAGATTCAAAATTTAAATTATCAAAAAATTAAAGAGACATTAATCCCAGTATTGCATAAAGGAATTAAGTTTGATGTTATAGAAGTCACTTCCTTTGTTTCAATGAAAATAAAAGAGATGTTCATTTTAGATTTAAATGATATTAAATTCATTGAAGCTATCAACAATAAATCATTCCTTCCTAACGTTCTTTTTGAAAACTATAAAATTAATGATGTTTCGTGTCATCCAATGGGATTATGGAAAATAAAGGATAATTAAAATGTCTTAGCTAGATCTCATGTTTTTTTGATAGTTT
This sequence comes from Phocaeicola dorei, assembly GCA_963622735.1. Classification (GTDB taxonomy): domain Bacteria; phylum Bacillota_I; class Bacilli_A; order RFN20; family CAG-288; genus Scatoplasma. Next base: position 2,032 of record CAVFIT010000071.1, read on the forward strand.
TCGCTAAAACCTCTTATTGATGAAAATTAACAATAATATAAACATAGGCGGACTATTTCGACCCAAAACAGCCTAAAAATCAAAAAAGATGACTTAAACTCAATTAAATCATCTTTTAAATATTAATTATTCTATAGAAGCATTATATGCTGTAGTTGAATAATATGTTTGATCATCTTTATTAGAAAATGTTCCATAAAGATAATAACTGATATAAGGATAATAAGTTAATTTACCCTTATCGTCTGCTACAGGGAAAGTAGAATAAGTAAATGTATAACGTTTAGTCTCGTTTCCATTTTTAGATATTTTCATTTGAATATACCATACAGCAGATTTTTGAAAATATCTAAATGTATAACTATAATCGCTAGTTTTATTTTTAACATCAGTTAAATAATAATTATAATCAACCATGAAATCATTAAAATATGAGTCCATTAATTCAGTATAATGAACATTAGTCATATTAATAACTTCATCATATACTTCTCTAGTTATAGTTTCAGATTCAATGACGCTATTTCCTGAATATTTTTCTTTTTTATATGAATATGTATCATCACTATTATGAGTTTTTACATATCTATAAACATAGGCGGTAACAGTTGTTTGTTCTTTTTCTACTTTTTGATATCTTACTTCTAATAAATCAGAGGATTTAGAATATGTTTCATCAACATAATCATTTACTTGTCTAGTCATAGTAGTTCCATTTACTAAATACACATTTAATGTCTTACCAGTAGATAAAATATTAGGTGTTTTTTCAAAAGAAGTCTTTATTAAATCTTCTGTAAATGTCCCTTCACCATTTTTCCAGTCATTAAATAATGAGCATGATGTTAATAATAGTAAGCTAGATAAAGATAATAAGAATATTTTTTTACTTTTCATATCTTTTATTTTATATCATATTTTGAAAAGAAAAGAAACAAAAACTCCCTTTTTCAAGGGAGTAATGTCTTCAAATTATGATTTATTGAGGTTGTTTACCAATATAAGCTAAGATACCACCATCAACATAAAGGATATGACCATTTACAAAGTTAGAGGCATCAGAAGCTAAAAATACTGCAGGACCTTGTAAATCTTCAGGAGTACCCCATCTACCAGCAGGTGTTTTAGCAACAATAAATGCATCAAATGGATGTCTAGAACCATCAGCTTGTCTTTCTCTTAAAGGAGCTGTTTGAGGTGTAGCAATATAACCAGGACCAATACCATTACATTGGATATTGAATTCACCATATTCAGAACAAATGTTCTTTGTTAACATCTTTAAACCACCTTTAGCAGCAGCATAAGCAGAAACTGTTTCTCTACCTAATTCAGACATCATAGAACAGATGTTAATAATTTTACCATGACCAGCTTTAATCATATGAGGGATACAAGCTTTAGAACAAATAAATGGTCCAACTAAGTCAATATCAACAACTTGTCTAAAATCTTCACAAGACATATCTGTCATAGGAATTCTTTTAATGATACCAGCGTTATTAACTAAGATATCAATATGACCATATTTTTCGACAACCTTATTAACAAAATCAACAACTTGATCTTCTTTAGTGACATCACAAATTCCACCATAAGCATCAATACCGATTTCTTTATAAGATTTAATACCTAAATCTAACTTATCTTGGTTTCTATCATTAAATACGATAGTAGCACCCATTTTTGCAAAAGCAGAGGCTATACCAAAACCGATACCATAACTAGCACCAGTAACCCATGCGACTTTGCCTTTTAAACTAAACATATTAGCGTCCATGTTTTAAAATCTCCTTTTAACTAACAAGTATATTTTAACATTAAAATTTTAAATGTGCAAAAATATTACAAATAAAATTTTTGAGTGTTTAGGCTTTAATTTTTCTATTTTAATTGTATTATATTATGGAAAGGAATTTTTAAAATAATTATGTATATTAAACCTTGTAAAATAACATTAATCACCGGTTTTTTAGGAGCTGGTAAAACAACACTTGTAAATCATATATTAAAAAACAATCAAGGAAGAAAGTTTGCTGTATTAGTAAATGATATCGGTTCAGTTAACATTGATGAAACCTTAATTGATAAAGGTGGAATTGCTAATTTAAAAAACGAAAACTTAGTAGCTTTAACCAACGGTTGTATTTGCTGTACTTTAAAAACTCAATTAATCGATCAAATCTTCGAATTAATTAAACCTCAAACATTTGACCATATTTTAATTGAAGCTAGTGGTATTTGTGAACCTTTACCTATTGTTCAAAATATCTGTTATTCTTCAAACGCTTATAGAGATCAATATAATCAACGTTTATGGGAATTAGATAGTATAGTTTGTGTAGTTGATTCTTTACGTTTAAAAGATGAATTTAACTTAGGTAAAGATTTACTTGAAAAAGAGTATGCTGATGATGATATTGGTACCCTTTTAAAAGAACAATTAGAACTTTGTCAAACAATTATTCTTAATAAATTTGGTGAACTTACTCAAGAAGAACAAAAACAAGTCTATATGTCTATTATGAAACTTCAACCTGGAGCTCAAATTATATTAGCTGACCATGGTAATGTAGATGTAAGAGATATATTAGATAAATCCTCTTTTGTATTTGAAAAAGAATCTGAAACTGAAGCTTGGAAAGAAGAATTAGAAAAAGAAGAAGAGGAAGAAGAAAACCCAGAAGTATTAGAATACAATATTCAAACATTCTGCTATAAAGCTAGAAAGCCACTCGATTTAACTAAATTCCAAGAATTAGTATTTGATAATCCATTTATGGATACTATTATAAGAGCTAAAGGAATAATTTATTTTTCCCACAATTATGAAGATGCTTTTGTATATGAAGCAAGTGGTAAATCTAGATCAATTCAACCATTTGGTAAGTGGGTAGGTTCTACAAATCCAGAAGATGTTAAATCAATTTTAAAACAAAATCCTAAACTTAGAGATGAATGGGATCCTACATATCAAGATAGAAAGCAAGAAATAGTCTTTATCGGTCAAAATTTAGATAAAGAAAAATTACAATCCTTACTTGATTCTTGCTTAACTGACTAATAGATTTTTGCCAAATAGATTAAAGTTAAAACTAGTCTATTTTTAATATTAAAATATTAAAGTTAGCACTTACATTATTATTAACATTGAGTTAAAATATAGTTGTAAAGAGAGGTATCTAATTATGAGTTATATAATCGCAATAGGTAGACAATATGGTTCTGGTGGTAGATACATTGCCCAAGAATTAGCAAAGAAATTAAACATTGGTTTCTATGATAACGCATTACTTGAAAAAGTCGCCCAAGACTCTGGTTTATGTGTAGACTTTATTAAATCAAACGAAGAAAAGAAAGATTCTGTATTTTCTTTTTTAGGAATGCATGATTCTACAAGTTATTTAACATCAACTCAAAGAGTTGCTTTAGCTCAATTTGACACAATTGAAAATATTGCTCAATCAGGTGAATCTTGTGTAATTGTTGGTAGATGTGCTGACTATGTATTAAGAAATTATCCTTCCTTAATAAGTGTATTTATTTGTGCTCCTATTAAAGATAGAGTTAATAGAGCTACAACATATTATGGTTTAGATAATAAAAAAGCTGCAGAAGCCATTAAGAAAATGGATAAAAAGAGAGCTTCTTATTATAACTACTTTACTGATAAAAACTGGGGTGAAGCTGAATCATATGATTTATGTATTAACTCCTCTATTGGTATTGAGCAAACTGTTCAAGTAATTGCAGACTTTGTTAATACTAAAATTAATAGTCATAAAAAATAAAAAATAAGTCTTAAAGATTAAATTCTTTAAGGCTTTTTCAATGGGATTAAATTATTAAAATAGTTATATAAATATTTGAAGTGAACCCAAAAAGTTAGACCGAGGAATCGATAAGATTTGAAGGGTTCACTTTAATTTCAACTATTTTTAATTTTCTTATATCTACTCAACTCTCAAACACTACATATGTAATATATAAAATTAATAATGTAAGAGACTGACTGTAATCTACTCAACTCTCAAACTCAGTTCTATGTAGATGTTGATATTTCAAGTAAGAGACTGACTGTAATCTACTCAACTCTCAAACTTACATAGTTGTAGTAAGTCCAATCTTTAGTAAGAGACTGACTGTAATCTACTCAACTCTCAAACCGGCTGTAACGGTATTTGTTAATTCATGGGGTAAGAGACTGACTGTAATCTACTCAACTCTCAAACTAGGGGTTTACAATTTAGATAGTCAATGAAGTAAGAGACTGACTGTAATCTACTCAACTCTCAAACAATATCGACTGAATCAGCATAGGATTGTAGTAAGAGACTGACTGTAATCTACTCAACTCTCAAACCGATTAGAACTAGTGATATTTATATACCAAGTAAGAGACTGACTGTAATCTACTCAACTCTCAAACATCTTGGAAATCATTAATATTATCAGGTAGTAAGAGACTGACTGTAATCTACTCAACTCTCAAACATAGCGATGCTTCAATCTTCTATTTAACTGTAAGAGACTGACTGTAATCTACTCAACTCTCAAAC
>CAVFIT010000072.1:0-6125 GCA_963622735.1 Phocaeicola dorei
ATAACAAAAGGACTGTTGTCTAACCTATTTATTGTCTAGGTTTTTCAACAGCCCCATTATTTTTTTATAAGATATCTTCTTGTTGATCTTTAGATGTAATATGAGTTATTTCCATATTATTATATGCTTCATCTAGTAATGGTTTAAAATCAAATTTAGCTTCCATTTCATTTACCTTATCAAAACGAGGGCATGTAGTAGGATCTTTTACTGTAAATATAGTGCAGCAATCTTCAAAAGGTCTAATAGAAATATCATATGTATCTATCATTTGAGATATCTTAATAATTTCTAATTTATCATATGTCGCTAAAGGTCTAATAACTGGTAAATCACAATCTTTTTCAATACATCTAATAGATTGTAAAGTTTGAGAAGCTACTTGACCAATAGATTCACCATTACATAAAACTAAGTCCTTATGAGATATAGCAACTCTTTGAGCGATATTTAACATCATTCTACGCATTATTGTAATAGCATAACTTCTATCACATACTTCATATATTTTCTTTTGAATATCTGTAAAAGGAACTATATATAATTTAATATCAGGTTGAAATACATTTAATTTATGAATGATATCTTTAATTTTTACAATAACTTGACTTGATGTATATGGAGGAGCTGCAAAATGAATCATTTCAAGTTTAACTCCTCTTTTCATCATTAAAAATGAAGCGACAGGAGAATCAATACCACCAGAAAGTAACATTAAACCTTTTCCAGCAATACCAACTGGATATCCACCAATTCCACTAACTGAATCTGAATAAACATAGGCAATATCTTCTCTAATTGAAATATGAATTTCTAATTCAGGATTATGAACATCAACTTTTAAATTAGGACAATTAGATAATATCTCACCTGCAACAATTCTATTAATTTGATCAGAAGTTAAAGGAAATAACTTATCGATTCTTTTAGTAAATACTTTAAATGTAGATTTATCGCTTTTTTTAGCTAATTCTAAACAGAACTTCTTTATTTCAGTTACATCTCTAGTTACAGCTGTGCATAATGAAAAAGATAATAAACCAGGAACTAAAGCTAAACGTTTAGAAACACTAGAAAAGTCTTCACCATTTAAATAAATATAAATATGATCATGTCTAATTTCATAAGTTAATTTAGAATATTCTTCTAAAGCTATTTTTATATTGTTTCCTAATTTTCTAATAAAATCTTTAATATTTTTACCTTTAGTGGATAATTCACCAAAGCGTACCATTATAATATTTGTCTTTTCCATATATTATCCTCTTTCTGTTAAGTTTTTAAATTCTTCTTTTAAATTAGAAATAAACATATCTATATCCTCAATAGTTTCATCTCCTTTAAAAGACACTCTAATAGAATTAGAACTAATTTCTTTATTAAATCCCATATTATCTAATACATAAGAAAACGCAGCTTTTTTAGAAGAACAAGCAGATTGAGTAGATACAAATATATCCTTAGAAGATAAATCTTCAACTACTACACTTGCTTTATGCTTTAACAAAGAAAAATTAAGAATGTAATAAGATGTATTTTCTTTACAAGAATTTATAACTACTTCTTCTTTTAATTTATCTAATTCATCATATAAATGATTATATAATTTAATAACATTTTCTTTTCTAGTATCTATACTAGTAAAATACAATCTTAACGCTGTAGCTAAACTACAATTTAGTGGTGCGTTTATTGTTCCAGCTCTTAGTCCATCTTGTTGATGTCCACCTAAAATCTCAGGGTTAATTTTTACATTAGGCTTAATACAACAAAATCCAGAAGATTTAAGTCCATGTATTTTATGACTAGACATAGTAAACCCATCTAATTTAGAAAAATCTATTTTAACTTTACCTATACCTTGGGTTACATCACTTATAAAATAAGCTTTAGAATTTTGATGAACAATATTAGAAATAGTTTCAATAGGAAAATTATTACCAACTTCATTATTTGTAGACATAATACAAACTAAACTTGGATTAAGTTTTAAAGCCTCTTTTAATTGATTAATATTAAGCTTACCTTGTAAATCAACATCTAAATAAATAACCTTAAAGCCTTCTTTTTCTAGTTGATAAAACACTTCTAAACAAGAAGCGTGTTCTACTTTAGAAGTAATTAATACATTAGAAAAAGACCTGTTTCTATACGCAATACCTTTTATTAATAAATTATTAGCTTCACTTGAACCAGAAGTAAAAATAAGTTTATTATCTTGGCAATTTAATTGTTTTAATATTTGTCTAATAGCCTTTTGATTATATTGGCTTGCTAAAAAGCCTAATTTATGATTACTGGAAGGATTTCCAAGTAATTCTAATGTAAGTTTATTAAATATATCTAAAACCTCTTTATTAACACTAGTAGTAGAGGCATTATCTAAATACAACATTAATATTAACCTTCTTGAGTTTCGCTTTTATAAATATTAATAGCAATCATTTTAGCTCTAGAAAAATCAGCTTCATTAAAACAATTTTCAACTAATACTAAATCATTTTCACATTTAGCAGAAACATCTCTAAATCTATTATCATAAACAATAGCGTTTTCAGCTTCTATTAAAGTATTAAGCTTATCTTGATAGTCATTAATGACTTCATCTAAATTTGATTTTACATCTTTATATGTAGAATTTAAAACAGTAACATCAATAGGTGGATTTGTAAGAATAGAATTTAATAAATTTAATTGTTGGACAATTTCATCAAATTTTGTTTTATATAATTTATAGAAATTATCGACATTTTCAATATATATTTTAGATTCTAATTCTTTTAATTTTTCATAACCGTCTCTAATAAAATTATATGATCTTTCAACATCATTTTTTAATGAAATTAAATATTCACGGAATGAATCAAATTCACCTTCAATTTTAGCAATGTAATTATTAATTTGTTTAACAGTACTCATTAATACTGAATATGGTTGTTTAGTTGCAGAATTTACAAATGCATCTAATGTTCTAATTAGATTATCCATTTTATCAATACTAGTTTTAATAGTACCAATTTGAGCAGTATATGTTTTAGAAATTACATATACTTTTTGATATTGTTGTAAATTACTAATTAAATTAGCGTATTTTTGTTGAATAGAATAACTTTCTTTATTTATATATTTATTAGATTCTTCAAATTCACTTTTAGATTTTTTTTCATCATCAAACTTTTTTAAGAATTGATTGATTTGCATCTTAATTTCATCTAATGTTTGATTTACTCCACCTATAGATAATTGTGATAATTTTTGCTTACATAACTCTAATTTTTGATTCATCAAGTTAATTGCGACATTTGCATTTAAATTATGTAAAGGATATCCTTGATTTTCTAAATCATTATAAGTATTTTCTAATTCATTAATATTTTCAGGAATAACTGTAAAAGCTAACGATGTTAAATAAGGTAAGTCATTCATTACTTTATTTGTAGCATCAATTAATGATTCAATTTTAGGAAGTATTGAACCGGCATTTTCATAATCAGCAGCATTTAAATACTCTTCAAATTTAATAAACATTGTTGTTAAATGGTCGAATAAATAATTAAATGAAGCTGATATAGGTTCTAACGCTTGTAAATTATTATTGTATATTTCTTTTAAATCTCTAAATTTTTCTTTTAAAGAAACCATATTTGTTCTTAAGTCTTCTTCTTTTTTAAGAATACTTTGTAATCTTTCATTTAACTCATTAGCTTCTTTAGCATATTTATCTATACTAGATTTAGTAGAAGTGACAATAGAATTAGTTTCTTTAAACTTTTTTTCAGCTATCATCTTTTTTAAAGAAGCTATAGCAGTATAACAAACCTTATCATTATCGTTTAAAATTCTTTGAAAATCTTGTTGAGCAGATTTATAAACAGTCTCAAAATTAGTATTGTTATTAGCTATAACTTCTATTCTACTAATCATACTTGAGCAATCATTAGTAAAAGAATCTCTGATTTCATCGTATCTAGTTTGTAAATCTTTAATTCTTCTTTTACAAGTTTCCCTATGAATAACAATACTTAAGAACACGATTAAAAAAGCCAATATAATTACACCAATTATACTTACTAATAAAACAAACCATGTTTGTTTATATATTTGGGTAGATGTTTCTATAAGTAAATTTATTTTCATATTTTTTATTTAATTAATTATTCTTAGTTGATCCACGCTTAACTAATTTAGAGTTAAACTTATAAACTTTATTTTTATCGGCTAATTCATCTTTTAATAATTTAGTTAACATTCTAACTGCTATTGAACCAACTTCGAATAAGTCGATATCAACACTAGTAACTTGAGGTCTAACAATATAAGAATATTTAGTACCAACTACACTAATAACCTCAATATCTTCAGGAATTTTAACATTAGCTTCTCTAGCAGCATTAATAACAGCGCATGCTAATGAGTCTCTAGGGCAAATAAATAATCCTTTTCTATTAGATTCAGATTCAAAATAAACTTTCATATCAGAATAAATTCTTTGATAAGAATCTTCAGAATGAATTAATGAAACATTTTTACCTAAATCAGAAGAAAATTGAATAATATTATCTCTAACATCATCCATCATATTACCTGCCATAGAAACATCGACATAATGAACATTACTATCTTTGTTATTTTCATAATATGATTTTAAATAATCAGTGATTGCTGTTGAATAATCTAAAGTAATAGAAGCTAAATTATCCCCTTGCATATTATGTCCAATAACAACTAAAGGAATATTATAATTTTGTAAATATTTAATTTCATCAACATCTAATTCATCATCAAAAATTACAGCCCCATCAACATGGCTTGAAACTAATTTTTCAATAACAGCTTGAGCATCTTCTTTAGTACGTCTAGCAACAAATAATGTTGTTTGGTAACCATAGATCTTAGCAATATCAGTCATACCAGCTAACATATTACAAATATAAATGTAATTAACTCCAGGTAAAACAATACCAATATTTGTAGATTTATTTGTAGCTAAGCCTCTAGCTAAAGCACTAGGTCTATAGCCTAAATCTTTAATAGCGTTTTGAACTTTAATTTTAGTTTTTTCTGTAACATTATCTTTACCATTAATTACTCTACTAACTGTAGCTAAAGATACACCAGCTCTTTTAGCGACACTATAAATTGTAGCTCTATCTTTAAGATTGTTATTGTTAATCGCCATAATTACCTCTTTCTTATGTATTTATATAAATACATACCATTCAATTATAAGATACTCTTTTTTTAGTAAAAAATAAAGATATGTAACAAAAAAGATGGAAAACACTTTCCATCTTTTTGTAAATTTTACATGTTTATTTCAAATGATTAAAATAATTCATGACCTTCAGAGTCTACTTTAACAAAATAGCCTTTGTCATGATTACAAACTGGGCATTTATTAGGAGCTTTATTACCAACAAAAATATATCCGCAGTTTTTACATTTCCAAATTTGAACATCATCAGAAATAAATACGTGATTTGTTTGTAAATTTTCTAATAATTTTTTATATCTTTCTTCATGCTTTTTTTCAATTTCACCAACGCCTTTAAATTGCATTGCAATATCATTGAAACCTTCTTCTTGAGCGACTTTAGCAAATTCTTTATACATTGAAGTCCATTCGTAATTTTCACCTTCAGCAGCAGCTTTTAAATTAGAAGCAGTATCATTAATTCCACCTAATGCTTTAAACCATAATTCAGCATGTTCTTTTTCGTTTGCGGCTGTTTCTAAAAATAATTCAGCAAATTGAACATAGCCTTCTTTTTTAGCAACTGAAGCAAAAAAAGTATATTTATTTCTAGCTTGAGATTCCCCACTAAAAGCGGTTTTTAAATTTTCTTCTGTTTTAGTACCTTTTAACATTTCTGGTGTTGTAGCCATTTATATTTACCTCCTAACTACTACTTTCATTATACTAAAAAAAGCACCTTATTCAAGTGCTATTTTAGATTTAATTTAGTTAGTTATTTCTAATTATTTCTTTTGTTTTTTAGATAGTTTACATCGATATAAATCGCATATCCAAAATCAAATATTAAAAACACGATTGATAAAGAAAATAAAATATAAGAAATGATTCTTGAAATATTGTAGAAATTTAATTTACACCAAATTGTAAC
>CAVFIT010000073.1:0-7178 GCA_963622735.1 Phocaeicola dorei
TAGTTACACCTATTGAAAGAAAATATTTTTATAAAAACATTATATTTCATCAATTATTTTCTACTAGTTTAGTTTGGTTTATTGGTGTTTTATTTATATTTTGTTGGTTAGGATTAATGTAAATGAATAGTTTAGAAAAAAAGAATTATTATAATAGCTTATTATCTATATATTCTTCTCAACTTACTCAAGTTGAAAAAGAAGATATGTTAGATTATTACAATAATGATTTATCTTTATCAGAAATAGCAATTAATAGAAATGTATCTAGAAACGCTGTCTATTTATCTATTAAACAAGGTGAAAAAAAGCTAGATGAATTAGAAACTAGATTGTCTTTACTATCAAAACTTAATAAAATAATACATGAGCTTGAAATAGCTAACAAAGAAGAAGATATTTCAAAATTAAAAGAAAATATTTCAAAAATAATAGAGGAGCTTAAAAATGGCATTTGAATCACTCTCAGAAAAATTACAAGGTATATTTAAAAAAATCTCAGGTCAAGCAAAATTAACTGAATCTAACATGGATGACATGTTAAAAGAAATTAGAGTTGCCTTACTTGAAGCTGATGTTAACTATAAAGTAGTTAGAGACTTTGTAGAAGACGTAAAACAAAAAGCAATTGGTGAAAAAGTACTTACAAAGGTATCTCCTTCCCAAATGCTTGTCAAAATTGTTAATGACGAAATCATTTCTTTACTTGGTGAAGGTGATCCTGAAATTCATTTTGAACTTAATAGACCTACAAATATTATGCTTGTTGGTTTACAAGGTACAGGTAAAACTACATCTATTGGTAAATTAGCCTATTTATTAAAAAATAAACAAAACAAAAAAGTATTACTTGTAGCAGGTGATATTTATCGTCCTGCCGCTATTGATCAACTTGTAACATTAGCAAATCAAGTCGGTGTTGATGTTTATGAAGATAGAAGTGGAACTTTACCTCCTGAAATCGCTAAACAAGCTTATACAAAAGCCTTAAAGGAAAGATATGATGTTGTTTTAATCGATACTGCTGGTAGATTACAAATAAACCAAGAATTAATGGATGAATTAAAGCAAATTCAAGCTAACATTCCTGTAACAGAAACATTATTATTAGTTGATGCATTATCAGGTCAAGATGCAATTAATGTAGCAAATAGCTTTAATGAACAAGTTAAACTTACTGGTTTAATTATGTCTAAACTTGACTCTGATGCTAGAGGTGGTGCAGCTTTATCTATTAAAAAGATGACAGGTGTCCCTATTAAATTTGCTGGTGTTGGTGAAAAGGTTACTGATTTAGAACAATTCCATCCTGATAGAATGGCTAATAGAATTCTTGGTATGGGTGATGTTGTTTCTTTAGTTGAGAAAGCTCAAGAAGAAATTGACCAAGAAAAGGCAATGAAAACTACCAAGAAAATCATGTCCGGTAATTTTGGACTAGATGATATGGTAGATTTAATTCATCAAGTAAAAAGACTTGGACCTTTAGGTAAAGTAATTAAAATGTTACCAGGTATGCCTAAAATATCTGAAGAACAAATCGCTAAAGGTGAAGGTGCTCAAAACTTATTAGAAGTAATAGTATCTTCAATGACTAAAAATGAAAGAAAACATCCTGAAATCATTAAAGCAAGTAGAAAACAAAGAATTGCTGATGGTTCAGGTAAATCTGTTCAAGAAGTTAATAAGGTATTAAAATCTTATGACCAAATGAAATTAGCAGTTAAGCAAATGTCTCCTTTTATGAAAAAGGCAATGATGCAACAAGAAAAGAAACAAAAATAAATTTCTAGGAAATCCCTAGAAATTTTTTAATCCTTTTTTATAAATCTTTCACCTTTAATTAAAGCTTGTTGTTCTATTTTAGATATTGAATTAGTTTCTAATTCTTTTATTCTTTTTAAGTCTTTTTTACTTAAAGCTAATTTATTAAACAAATCTGGTCTTAATTCTTTTGTAAGTCTTAAAGATTCTCTTTGTCTATAGTTTGAAATAGCTTCATGGTTTCCAGTAAATAAAATATCTGGAACTTTATCTCCATTAAAATTATAAGGGTAAGTATATTGAGGATATTCTAATCTATTATCGTTAAATGATTCTTCTACAATAGATTCATGAGTAATAGCTCCATCAAGTAAACGGGTAATCGCATCTGAAATTGAAATAGCTGCTACTTCACCTCCAGTAGTAATAAAATCCCCTATAGAAACTAATTCATCTACATATTTATTAAAACGATAATCAGTTCCTTCATAATGACCACACACTATTATTATTTCTTCTTTTTTTGATAATTCTATGGCTTTTTCTTGATTAAATGTTTTACCTAAAGGGGAAGTTAATAATACATAAGATGAACTGGTTTTAGTAGAATTTAAAGCATCCACTAAAGGTTGCATCTTCATTATTAATCCAGCTCCACCACCAATAGGACAATCATCTACTCTATGATTTTTATCTTTTGTAAAATCTCTTATATTTATCAATTCAAAAGATACGACTTTTCTAGATATAGCTCTAGCAATAATTGAATTAGATAAAAAAGAAGTAAAATATTCAGGAAATAGAGTTAATATTTTAATTTTAAGCATTGTAAAAACAATCTACTCCTTGTTCAGTTAAATATATTTTTTTATTTTCTTCATCAATTAACAAGTAAAAAACCTTTTCAATAATAGGGATAAGTTTATTATCTTCTAAGATAAAATAATTTTGTGCCCCTATTTTTTGATAATCAATAACAGTAGATATTTTATTATTAGAAGTATCATATACTTCAAAGCCTATAATATCATCTAAATATATAAGATTTTTATCTTCTAATTTTTTAGCGTATATATCTTTTTTTACTAATGGTTCTAATTGATTAATATCAGTTATTTCTTTTAATGATAATCTAGCTTGATTATCACATATATCAGCTATTTTATTAACTGTATATTCTTCATTATCAATATATACTTTAGATCCTTTTTTAAAACGTTGATCAATATTATCTGTTAAAAGATATATTTTCATTTCACCTTTTAATCCATGTGTTTTGATAATATGTGCGATTTTCTTTAAGTTTTCCATACTCATTTATTTTACATTAATTTAACAAATAATAAAACACCTTACTTTAATGAACCCTCAGTCTTTATTAATGTTACTAGTTTAACTTTAAAGGTTAATCATATTTTAGTAAGGTGTTAATCTATTAAATTGATACGAAATTACTATTATCTTGAAGAGTATAACCATCTAAACTAGGCATTTCAACTTTAAAATCATCAATTGATTTAAGTTTTCCAGTTGCGTAATCTTTATTTGGATTACCATTAGAATCATAAAAATAATCTCCATATGAGAAAAATATATAAGAAATATTGTATAGTTTAGTAAAATCGTTATTATATTTAAAAGCTACATCTTCAAAATAATAATTATTTTCCTTTGGTTCCATTCTACTTGTATTATTATATTCAAAATGGTAAACATTATCTTTTGAATATAAATCATAATATTTATCTAAACTTAAAATATTTGTCGCATTGAATAAAAAAGAAAATTTTACAACTGGATCTTTTAAATTTGAATAATAGTGTTTAAATGAATAACTTTCATTAAATGCAGTAGTGTTTTCTATATAAGTATTTCCATCGTACATTTTTATTGTTTCTTTATATACACCATGAAATTTTGGACTATACCAATTCGCATTTTCAGCACTTTTAAAATGCCAAATTACTTTGTCACAAGTATATGATAATTTACCTGTTAATGGACTTATAATATTTCTTATTTTAATTTTAACATTATGGAAAATTTCATCTACATATTTATCGTCATATTTTACTGTTCTAACAAAATCATATTCATAGCATCCATCAGGAATAAAATTAGCATAATTTTTTGTTTTTTCAAATAATTTTTTTTTAACGCTATCACTTGCTTTATTTTCTAAAATAAATAATGGTTCATCATATTTATAAGAAACTGAATTACAACTAACAAGTATTAGTAAACTAAATAAGGTAATTGATTTCATTAAATTATTTTTCATAATTTTTGTCCTTTCTAGTAATTAATATCTGGAGTTATACCTAGATTAGGAGTTATAACAGGAGGAGTAATTGGAGAGACAACTAATATTTCCATATTACAAACTACACATCTTCCAGTTATATTGTTAATAACATGCTTCCCAGTTGTTCCTTGCTTACCACATATACAATATGATGTGTGATTTGCACCAGTTGTTTTATATATAAAGTATAAATGATCTTCGTATATAGTATAGCCACAACTTGAACATAGTTTTTTATGAGAAGTGGAGGAAGTTGAAGTATATTTATAGGTGTGCTTAATTTAGTGTAAATATCTTCTGTTCTAGTTAATCCTAACTGTGAATCTAAATTAACACATATATCAGATTGAATTATAGAATCTTTATTTGTATCTTTACAAAATACATCATTAGATACTATTGAGCACAAATCAGAAAATATTTTATTAGCTTTTTGACATTTATTTTCTAAATCTGTACTATTAAAAATATTTGCAAAAAAGCCCACAAAATCTGCAGCATTTTGAGCCCCTTCAAAAAAATTTTTGATAAAATTTTTTAATGTTGTATCATTTAATAAATTCAACAGTTCTTTTAAAATATTTTCAAATTGTTCTTTACTTATAAAATTATTAGTGTAATTTGATAAGTTCTGTGTAAAATTATTTAACCAATAATTATCCTTGGTAAAATAACTAATTATAGTGTTTAGACAGTAAAAATAAGATTGATTAAATCCTATAGCATATGAATTAAAGTAATCTTTGCATGCATTAAATTGATCTTTGCAAGTGAAATTATCTAGCATATCGTCATATCCACTAACAAAATTTTCTTGAGTTTTTTGTATATTATTATAAAAACTTGCCCAATCATCATATATATAATTCTTACCTTGGGTTGATTTAGTACCATTAGAATAAGGAGTTCCTAAACTTATTAAATTACTAATTATTTCTTTATGTTTTATTGCATATTCTAAATTAACTAAGCCGCCCCTAGAATGACCTATTAAATTTATTTTAGGAAGAGTATCTTCTTGTAAAAGCGAAATACCAATTAAAATTGTATCCAAGCTTTCTTCAAACAAATTATAGCATTCATTATTAGTAACTAATCTTTCTTCACTTCCCAAATCTCCATCATATAAAAGAATTATGTGTGATTCTATATCTATCTCATTTATAGTTTCATTAGAATTAAAACTGTAATTACCATTATTATCTCTTACTAATCTATCCAATATAGTTGAATTAGAAACAGAATTATAACTGAATCTAAAGATGTTAGTCTTTAAAATTTCATTTTCAAAATAACCAGTATAATTCAAAGAATTATTAATGCTAAAAGGAAGAATATAACTTGAATCTGTGTCGTAGGAATTTTCTGTTTTAGTTAGCCAATCATGACTATTTCCGGCCATACCGTGAGTAAGAACGGTAACTGTAGCCTTTCCTTTTGAATATAATTCTTGATTTATATATGAGTCAACATAATCAGAGTAAGTTGAAGAAGAATCAGTTCTTAAATTTGTTTCTACTATTAAACCTGGATCATAATTAGTTGGAACATTCATTGTATTTAAATTAGTTGAAACATTACTAGTTAAAATTGAACTAGCTAATGCTAAATTTGCTAACATTGACATAAACTTACCCCTTTTAATTATATTTCAATTTATATTTTTAATTTAAACATAATTTAAATACTAAATCAATAAAAAACACCCTACAATAAGTAAGGTGTTAGAAAGTAATTTAATTACTTTGATTCGTCTTCGTTGAAGGCTTCAAACTTGATATGAACTCTTTTTCTTTCATCTCTTGCTTTAACATTGACAATTGTTCTAATAGCATCAGCAACAGAACCATGTCTACCAATTAATTTACCTAACATATTGCTAGGGCAAGCGATTAAGAAGTGAATGTCTCTAGAAGTTTCTAATTCTTGTTCAGAATCTAGTAATCTAATTAATAAAGCTTCAGGATTATCTACTAAAGGTTCAATACAAGCTTTTATTATGCTTTGATAATCGTAGCTCATTTTATATTAGTTAGCTTTCTTGTTAGCTTTTTTGGTGTCTAAGAATTTAGCGTAGATTCCTTTAGAAACTAATAAAGCTTTAACAGTATCACTAGGGACAGCACCCTTTAATAACCAAGAGATAGCTTTTTCTTCATCAACAACAGCTGTTGAGAAATCGTTTTGAGGATTGAAATGACCGATTTGTTCGATACAAGCACCATCTCTAGCACTTCTAGAATCTGTAACGACGATTCTATATGTAGGTTCAAAATGTCTACCAATTCTTGATAATCTAATTTTTACCATAGTTTAATCTCCTTTTAAATTTACTTAGTAATAATACACTATGATTAATACTCTGTCAAGTATTTTTACTTAACAGATATAATTTATTATTTTTTGATATACTAATATAGTATGAAAATAAAGACTGTGTTTTTTGATTTTGATGGAGTAATAGTAGATTCAGAAAAAATCTATAAAATGTTTTGGATTAAAGCGATTAACATTGAAGGTTTTAATATTAATGATGAACAAGTATTAAATTTAAGAAGTTCAGATAAAATTGTTGCTACAAAATATCTACATGATAATATATCTTCTGCAATTGATTTAGATGAATATAATAAAATTAGAAATCTAAGAATTAAAATGATGAATGAATATTTAAAAGATCATCATTTCAAATTAAAAAAAGGAGTAAAAGAGTTATTAGATTATTTATATTCTAATGATATCGATTGTTATATAGTTTCTTCTTCATATAAAGAAGATATATTAAAATATTTAAAAGAATTTAAAATTGATAAATATTTTAAAGATGTTTTATCTACTAAGAATATATCTAGAGGAAAACCATATCCAGATGTGTATGAACTAGCTTCTAGTTTAGTAAGTACTAATAAAGAAAATATTCTTGCTATAGAAGATTCTCCTAATGGAATAATATCTGCCTATCAGGCTAAATTAAAAACTTGTATGATTCCAGATTTATCTTATCCAGATTCTAATTTAATTAAAATAATTGATATTTTGCAATTAGATTTAATTAAATTAAAAGAATATTTATCTAATAATAATATTATTTAAGTTACTTATTTATAAT
>CAVFIT010000074.1:0-2327 GCA_963622735.1 Phocaeicola dorei
A
Source organism: Phocaeicola dorei (assembly GCA_963622735.1). Classification (GTDB taxonomy): domain Bacteria; phylum Bacillota_I; class Bacilli_A; order RFN20; family CAG-288; genus Scatoplasma. The sequence goes on from CAVFIT010000074.1 coordinate 2, forward strand.
ATATAATTAATAAAAAGAAAGGGGCTAGTAAGATGGCACTAAAAACAACAGCTACAAAAAAACCTGCAGCTAAAAAAGCAGTAAAAAAGGATGTTATCAAATCAACATTTGGTGAAGATTTTGTCGATCTTTATATCAAAATTGGTAAAAAAGCAATATCTAATAAATCTCAATTTAGAAGATTATTTAGTGAACTTTATCACTGTGAAGAATATGTTTGGCAAGGTGAAATTAAACAAGATTCTAGTATTAAATTTGTAAGAGGTGATAAAAGAGAATTACCTAATACTCTTGCTTCAAGTCAAATTTCAGGCCCTGGTGTAACTTTATCTGGTGGAAATGCATGCGCTGATTTTAAAGTTGAAAAAGCCTTAGTATGTCCAGTTGAAGGTTCTGATTTAATTTATAATTTTGTTGATGAAGATTCTTCTATTAAATATATAGGTAAAACAAAAGTTGTCACTTTATTTATTAGAATTTATGATAATAATACAGGTGATAATAACGATAGATGGTTAGTTATTTCTGCTGAATAATTACTTTTAAAATCTAAATAGTTAAAATACGTTAATTTTAATTGACGTATTTTATTAATGTTTCAAAAAATATATAATAATTAAGGTAGAAATTGAGGTAAATATATATGAGAATGGTCGATATTATTGTTAAAAAAAGAGATAAACAAGAATTAAGTAAACAAGAAATAGAATTTTTTGTTGATTCTTATTCTAAAAATCAAATACCTGATTATCAAGCATCCGCTTTATTAATGGCGATATTATTAAATGGAATGAATAAAGATGAAACATTTTATTTAACTAACGCTATGTTACATTCAGGTGATATTGTCGATCTTTCTAAAATAAAAGGTGTTAAAGTAGATAAGCATTCAACTGGTGGAGTTGGTGATAAAGTATCTTTAGTATTAGGTGCTATGGTAGCTAGTTGTGGAGCTAAACTTGCTAAGATGAGTGGTAGAGGACTTGGACATACTGGAGGTACTTTAGATAAATTAGAATCTATTCCTGGATTTAATATTTTCTTAAGTGAAGAACAATTTATAAATCAAGTTAATGATATTGGTATGGCAATTATTGGCCAAACCGCTAATTTAGATCCTGCTGATAAAAAATTATATGCTTTAAGAGATGTTACTGGCACAGTTGATTCAATTCCTTTGATTGCTTCTAGTATTATGTCTAAGAAATTAGCAAGTGGAGCTGATACTATTTTACTTGATGTTAAATTTGGCGAAGGTGCATTTATGAAAAATGTAGAACAAGCTAAAAAATTAGCATCAACAATGGTTGAAATAGGTAAATATTTTAATAAAGATACTAAAGCTGAAATTACAAGTATGGAAAATCCTTTAGGTAGAGGAATAGGTAATTCTATTGAAGTAAAAGAAGCAGTTAATACTTTACTAGGTAAAGGACCTTCTGATTTAGTAGATATATGTTTATCTAGTGGATCTACAATGCTTGTACAAGCTAAGATTTGTTCTAGTTTAGATCAAGCTAGAAAGATGCTAGAAGATAGTATAACTAGCAAAAAAGCTTTCCAAGTATTTAGAAAATTTGTAATTGCTCAAGGTGGCGATGTTTCTTATATAGATGATCTTTCTAAATTTGATACAACTAAATATGTTTATCAAATTAAAGCAAAAGAAGATGGTTATGTTAAACATATTAACGCTTTAACATTAGGTATATCTGCTATGAAACTTGGAGCAGGTAGAGCTACAAAAGAAGATAGTATAGATTATGCTGCAGGTATTTATATTGATAAAAAACCTGGTGAATTTGCTAGAAAAGATGATGTTTTATGTACTTTATATACAAATAAAGAAGATGATTTTAACGATGTCTTTAACGATGTTTATAATGCCTTTAGTTTCTCTTCAAATGAAGTAAAATTAGATAGTATTGTAGTTAGTAAGGTGGAATAGATTAGATGATACTTTGTTCGTTTCAAAACGTAGTAAAAGAATATAATGGTGAAGGTTTATTTCAACCAGTGTCTTTTGATATTAATTCTAAAGACTGCATAGGATTAATTGGCCCTAATGGTGGAGGTAAATCTACTATTGTTAAGCTTTTGATTGGTCAATTAATTCCTGAACAAGGTAATGTTGTAATTTCTAAAGATTATAAAATAGGATATCTTTCTCAAGAAGTTATTTCTTCTTTGGATAATACTTTATATGAAGAGGCTTTATTAACATATAAAGATTTAATTCAAATGGAAAAGAATTTGAATAATATGTGTCAAAAATTAGCAGATAATTATTCAGATGAATTAGCAAGTCAATATGCTAAATTAGAAG
>CAVFIT010000075.1:0-3265 GCA_963622735.1 Phocaeicola dorei
GTTAAATAAATAATAATTTAGAAGTGCATGCAATGTAATAATTATAATTAAAAAATAAAAAAATTTCTTAATTATTTAGTAATTTAAATCTTTAATTATTTATCTAAATTGTATATAATTTAAATAAATCTAGTATGAAAAAGGGGATAAAATTATGAATAATAAGAATAAATTATTAAAGTTTTCTACTTTAGTATTATCATTATGTTTTTTAAGCTCATGTAGTTCTAACACAGTTGATAGTCGTTATTTTGATATAACTTTTACACCTAGTAATAGTTCAATAACATCTACTGGTTGTCAATTTTATTGGACTGATGATAATAGTTCAACTACAAATAGTATTACTACAATTGATAATCCAATAACTAAAGATACTATTAATGTTAAAAATTCTAATGAAGGATTTTTTGCTAAATATACTTCTTCAATTGATTATAAATATGAATATATAACCTTACCAATAAATTTTACAAATAGTGAAGCTGATTTAACTTATAATAGTTTTTATGTAGAAGTAAATTATCATAGTGAGGTAGTTACAAATATTTCTTTTCCATCTGAAAAAATAAGTGTAGGTTATTCTTCTAATTCAGTTACTACAATTGAAAAAATTTCTACAACTGAAGAAATTACATATGAAAAAGAAGTTGATGCATCTACTTATAAAAATGCATTGAAAGATAAAACTAATATCGCTTCATTAAATGTTGATTATTTTTGTTCTTATCAAGATTATCAAGATTATTTAAAGTATAGTATTACTAGATCTGAATTTGAATCAAAAGTAAAACCTGTTTATAAAATTACTTATTATAAAGATGGATATTCTTCATCTGACAAACCTAAAACTACAATTACTTATCAATCTAAAACAACTACCTTACATTATTTATTAGTAACAACAATCTAATAATTAAAAAAGTATAGATGATGATTGTAATTTTATAATTATTCAAATATTTAATTACATTTATAGAACATAATTTAAAATAAGTATATAATAAATAACTAGTTAGGAGGAATTAACTATGTATAATAAAAATGCTTGGTCTTCTTATTCTAAAGAAGAAATTAGTAAAGTAATGGATTTTGCTAATGGATATAAAAAGTTCTTATCTAAAGGCAAAACTGAAAGAGAATGCGTAAAACTCGCTATTAAAGAAGCTGAATTAAATGGCTTTAAAAATATTAAAGATGTAAGCTCATTAAAAGCAGGTGATAAAGTCTACGCAGTTAATAAAGGGAAAAATATCGCACTTTTTGTAATTGGTAAAAAAGATATTGAACAAGGATTAAGAGTACTTGGTGCTCATATTGACTCACCTAGACTTGATATAAAGCAAAACCCTTTATATGAACAAAATAATTTTGCTTTACTTGATACTCACTATTATGGTGGTATTAAAAAATATCAATGGGTTACAATTCCTTTAGCCTTAGTTGGAGTAGTGTGTAAAAAAGATGGAACTGTAGTTGATATAAATATTGGTAATAGTGAAGATGATCCTGTTTTTGGTATTTCTGATTTATTAATCCACTTATCTGCTGATCAATTACAAAAACCTGCAAGTAAAGTAATTGAGGGTGAATCTTTAGATATTACTTTAGGTAGTATCCCACTTAAAGATGGTGATAAAGAATCAGTCAAGAAAAACATCTTAAAATTATTAAAAGATAAATATGATATTGAAGAAGAAGATTTCTTGTCTGCTGAAATTGAAGTAGTACCTGCTTTTGATGCTAGAGATTATGGTTTAGATAGATCTATGGTAGCTGGATATGGCCATGATGATAGAGTATGTGCATATTCTTCTTTAAAAGCATGTATTGATGCAGGTAGTTGTGAATATACAACATGTTGTGTATTAGTTGATAAAGAAGAAATTGGTTCAGTTGGTGCAACAGGTGCTCAATCTAAATGGTTTGAAAATGTAATTGCTGAATTAATTAATCTTCAAACAACATATTCTGATTTAAAACTTAGACATGCATTTGAAAATACTTTAATGTTATCAAGTGATGTATCTGCAGGCTTTGATCCATTATTTGCAAGTGTAAACGATCCTAAAAACTCTGCATATTTAGGTAATGGTATCGTCTTTAATAAATATACAGGTGCAAGAGGTAAATCTGGATGTAATGATTGTATGGCTGAATACTTTGCAAAGATTAGAAAAGTAATGGATGAAAACAATATTCATTTCCAAACAGCTGAACTTGGTAGAGTTGACCAAGGAGGCGGTGGAACTATCGCTTATATTTTAGGTAACTATAATATGAATGTAGTTGATGCAGGTGTAGGTGTATTAAATATGCATGCTCCTATGGAAATTATCTCTAAAGCTGATTTATATGAAGCTTATAAAGCTTATATTGCATTTTGTAAAATAGATTAATTAAATATTAGAAAAGGTGGCTTAAATAGGCCATCTTTTTTAACATTTTAAAAAATAATAATTACATAATATTTATTAATCAAAAAATGATAGAAAAAAATATTTAAAAAATGAATAAAAAATATGTTTACACTTAAATAAATAAGTGTATAATCTTTTTTGTAAAAAAAATAACATGCTAGGAGATATGTGTTATGGTTGGTAAAATCCTTGAACTAAAAGGTGTAAGAAAATCATATGGCGATAATGTTATATTAGATAATTTTAACCTTTCAATTAATGAAAATGAATTTGTTACTTTTTTAGGACCTAGTGGATGTGGTAAAACTACTACACTAAGAATTATTGGTGGATTTGAAACAATGCAAGAAGGGGAATTACTTCTTGATGGTGTTGATATTGCATCTTTACCTTCCCATAAAAGACCTATTAATACTGTATTTCAAAAATACGCATTATTTCCACATTTAAACGTTTATGATAATATAGCTTTTGGCTTAAGAAATAATATATATTCCAATGTTTATGATATTGGAACAATGAATTTAATGGAAAAATATGGCTTTGAAGAAGAAGAAATAAATTCATTAATGCATAAACTTAAATTTATTGAAAAACCTAAAGATGTAAAAAAGTATGTTTTAAATTTATTTATTAGTAAATCAAGTACATATAATTTTGAATCTCAATTAAAAAAATTAGAAAAGGGTAAACATTACCATAAATTTAAAGATTGTAAAGAGGATGTTGATCAATTAATCAAATCTAATAATTTAGATCACAATTTAAATAATTTTGATGACAATACTAAATACAAGGTATTTAAAAAGAAAATACTTACTGATATTTCTAATCAAGATAAATAC
>CAVFIT010000076.1:0-17967 GCA_963622735.1 Phocaeicola dorei
CAAAATTATCAATCAAAAACGATTTATCTATAGTAGGTACAGTGTCTATAAGCATAGGTCCTTGTGCAGGCTTAATATACTTACATTCTTCTTCATAAGAAAAATATCCATGGCATTTTATAAATTCGTTGTAACCTAATATCAAACTTAACGCAACATATCCGCAATCACCATGTTCATTATTAGGATAACTATTTTGATTTAGTTCAAAATATTTATAAAATTCTACATATACTGGATTATTATCATTTGATACAACGCTTATTTCATTTTCTTTTGAAACACTATCTTGTTTTAATGCATCAAAGTAAGAAGCATTATATTCATTTAATCGACTAAGACTATTATCTTCATCTTCAGAAATAGTATTAATTAATTCACTTTTATCATGTAATCCATCTAAGAATACATAATATTTATCACTAGTTGTTTCAAGTGTTACGTTAGGAACCACTTCAACAATAGTTTCACTATCTACATCATAAATAGAATATCCACTTGGATAAAATAAAGTAAGGACTAATTGGTTAGATGATAACGAATCAACTAGATCAATAGATTTAATTTCATGGATTATATCATCAATATTATTAATATCTTCTAATTGAATTTGGGCGATAGAATTAATATTATTAACTTTTCTTGCTTGATTAGAAATAGTTATATTTCCAGATTTACTAACACCACAAATATTAAGTAAGCTCAAACAAATCAATAAATTTTTTATTTTTTTATTTTTCATATAGACCTCCTTTCACAAATTTATGTATGCCCTTACATTATTATATTATCAATTTTAATATTTTAAGTCAATTTTAATATAGTCGCTGTTTACTTTAATTTATAAACAATATAAAAAGCCTATAAGTACATAACAAAACTTATAAGCTTTCACATAGATATTTAAGTTAATTTTAGAAGAATGTTCCTCTAGCTTGTTCTTTAATTTCTTTACTAGCTGTATAAGGAATTCTTGTTGTATATCCTGCTTTAGCAGCAACAATCATTTTTGCAGGCCATTCTTGGATAGCGGCGTTCCATTTAAATACAGTATCGTTATATTGTTCTCTAGCAGCTGTGATTTCTTTTTGTAAATAAGAATTTTGTTTTATACAATCTTCAATTTCGTTATGAGCTTTTAAATCAGGATACTTTTCAAAAGCTACATTAACTTGACCAAATAATTTATCGATGTTGTCAGAAACTTGGTTTCTAGTATTATCATTACTTGCATTAGCACCAGATCTATATGCAGCAACTTGAGTCATAACATCTTTATCTAAATCGATAGCTTTATCTAATAATTTAGCAGCATTTTTTAAGATTTGAACTCTTTGTTCAAGATAGTTGTCAATTTGAGAGGCATCATGTTGAATCTTTTGTTGTAATTGTCTTAAATATGTGCCAGCTCTAACTTTACATAAAGTAAAGATAAGACCAGGAATAATACCTAATACCCATAACATTACTTGGAAAATTGTAGAGCCAACTCCTACTTTAACAGGTATTTGTTTTTGAATAACATTTACATCTCTTCCTTGTTCACTAATTTCGCCACTTGTTTCATCTAATTCGTTTGCCATTTTATAACCTCCTTATAGTTACGAATTTATTTTATCAAGAAAATGTTCTATTTGACTACTAATTTTATCTTCATCTTCTTGGTTAAAATCATGTTCTAATACACCACCAATAAAGCTATTATTTCTTGTAATTGTTGATGTAACATCTCTTCTATCATTTTTAAATTCATCTGAATCTAAAAATCTATAATAATCACTTCTATCACCATCAAATTGTCTAGCCCATACTAAGTTCTCTTTTTCTAATGGTTCATATGTATAATAATGAACAGGAACTAAATATGGTTTACCATTACCTGCAATTACAGGAACTTGTTCTACTTGAGGTATTGCATCAAATGAATATGCTTTAACTGAGTACACATCACTTTTACCAACTTTTTTAACAAAAGCTGATTTTAAAATAACATTTGTTTTTGTATCAGGATGTTGTAATAGTTTAACATTCATATTATTTACTAAAGCTTCAGATTCAAATCTAGTAATATTAGATTCATATTCTTCATTGACATTAAATTCACCAGCCTCAGTCATTTGATATAAAGGAATAGCAAGTATTGGTGCTAATTCAAAGTAAATAGAATTAAATATATTAAATATATCAGATACAAATTGAGCTTTCATTTTTCTTAAATCATAATAATTTGTATACGCAAATTCATTATAATCTTTTACTCCTTTACCATGAGCAGAGTTAATAATATTAATCTTTTTAATTTTATAGAAAGAAAAATCATCTCCATACCCTGCTTTTCCTTTAATTACTTCAATCATATTTTGTTGAGCTAAAGGAGTAAATAATAATCTAAATTGAACTTCGTGATCTCTATTATAAGCTTTGAATAATGTTTCAAATTCTTCATTTGCTAAAGGAGTAAAATTAGTTCCTTTTTTAATAGCTTGATCTGCTAACTTTTTTAATTCTTTAGCATTAGATTTAACATATTTATTTAAATCTTTTTCACTAGGATTAATTCCTATTCCAGAAGGATGACGTGAAAATGATAAATCTGGTGCAGCATTATTACCATAGATTGAATAAGTGTTAGTACAATAAAATGGAGCAGGTTTACTAATTGTAGCATGTAATGTTTCATGTACTGTTCTAGTTTGTAAATTACCTTTAGAATCTCTATAAGTTTTAGTATATGAAACTGTTCTACTACCTGTATAAGTTTTACTACCTTCATATTCTCTATAAACTCTAACCCTTAAAAATGGATTTGTAGCGATATTTCCTGACATAACTTGCAAAATAGATTCTTGATCAGAAAAATCTTCATGATAATTATAAAGTGAAGTCAACATCTTTAATTTTTCTACTGAGAAATAATCTTCAACTTCAAATGCCTTAGTAGATTTTCTTACAATATTATTAAAATCGTTGAATCTAAATGCCATCTTCATTGACTTTAATTGTACATCAGCCTCATCATTTAATTTTTTAAGTGTAGCTTCTAATTGACTACTTTGTTCACGTAATACTTTTAATTTTTTATTAATTACTAAGAAAATAATTAACCAGCCAATAATTGGAATAAAAATTAATAATATTCTAATTATTTTTAACTTATTAATTTGCTTATTGACGTCATTATTAGATGTAGATGTAGATAAAATTTTATCAGCAGTTATTTTATTAGCTTCTTCATCAGTATTACTCTTTTTTACTAATTCATCAAAATATGTATTTGCGTTATCAATAACACTTTGTTTCAAATCCTTAAGATAGTAATCTATAGGATCAAGATTATCAATATTATTACTCATAATATTTAGTCTCCTTTTTATCGTAAATATTATTGCATTAAAATTAAAGTTATACAATAAAATATATTGTATTTTTCAAATAAAATGATAAATTTTTAAGCTTTATAATAAGCATATCAAATTAAATAACACATTAATCAAATTCAATCATTCTAGTGAATAAATAATCCTTTATTTCTAAATTAAATGATAATACAATTGGTGCATTATTTCTTGACTAATTTAATATATTACATGACTGTTTTAATCAATTTTTTACACTAAAAAAGACTAATATCCAACCTATTTATTATTTAGATTTTCTATTAGTCTTATTAATTAATTTTTATAATAAATCTTTTTTCTTAGCATCAAACTCTTCTTGAGTGATTGTACCTTCATCTAATAACTTTTTATATCTACTTAATAAATCAAGTTTAGCTGATTCAGATAATTTTTCTTTAGATTGATCTAAATTATTAGTATTTGAAGATTGACTATTTGAATAAGAATATGCAACTGCTTGATTTTCTTCACTAGGATTTTTAATTTCTTTATATACATTTAAAATTGCAACTAATAAAATAGCAACAACAACTATATACATAACTGAATAAATAATTGGACCAACACCTAAACTAATTGAAGAAGTATCTATTAAACCACCTAACATAGCTTTAGCACAAAATGACATTATCATAACTACTAAAGACATAATTGTTAAACCTGTTAAAGAACATAAAACAGTCTTTTTATTTACCTCTTTATTAGAAAGTAGAATAAAAATCACACCAATAAATCCAATCATTATTAATAATTGAAATACAAATAAAGCAACATAACCACCTATAACATTCCATTTCCATATAACACCTGAATATGATTTAGTATTTCCAAAGCATAAATCAAACATGCTTGGAAGAACATTAGAAGATGAATGAATATATCCTAAAGCAGGACCAAAAAAACAAAATAAACTACAAAATGCAACAATTGCACCAGCAATAACTAAACCAGTAACTGTAACCATATAAATTACCTCCTAAAATGTATTATATCTAATTATTTAATGTTTTGATAGTTTTTTATTGCTTGAATAAATCTAGATGTACCATCAACTACATTTTTATAAGTTGTAGCTAAATTAATTCTAATAAAACCATCTCCATTTTTACCATATTCACTACCACTAGAAACAATTAATCCGGTATTTTCACGAATAAATTCAACTAGTTTATCACTATCTCTAGTGATTTTAGATACATCCACCCATAGTAAATAAGTAGCGTCAGTTAATCTAACATTTACATTATCTAAACTAGAAGTAACAGTATCTACAAAATACTTTTTATTATTATAAATATATTCATTTAATTGTCTTAAATATTCATCACCGTTTTCTAAAGCCGCTATATTTGCTTCACAAGCAATAATATTAGGTTCACCACATTCATCTGTATTAATTCCTCTATATACTTTATGTCTTAAATTAGAATTAGCACATACAATACAAGCAGATTGAAGTCCTGCTAAATTGAAAGCTTTAGAACAAGCTAAGCAGGTAATAGATATATCTTTATTAATATCATTAGCAGTTATAAAAGGAACATATTTTTTATTAGGTGAAATATTTTCACAATGTATTTCATCAGAAATAACTAATACATGATGTTTATATGCTAGTCTACCTATTTTATCTAGTTCTTCTTTACTCCATATTTTACCAACAGGATTATGAGGATTACATAATATCATTAGACTTGTTTGAGGATTAGACATTTTTTCTTCTAAATCTACAAAGTCAATTGAATATTCCCCATCTTTATACACTAAATCACTAGATAATATATTTCTACCATTATTATAAATTGAATTATAAAAAATATTATAAACAGGAGATTGAATTAAAACATTTTCACCCACACTAGTAAGTTTTCTAACCATAGATGATATTGCAGCGACAATTCCAGTTGAATATACCATCCATTCTGTTTTTAATTCTACATTATGTCTACGTTTCCAAAATAAAGAATACGCTTCAAAATATCTAGAAGGAACAATAGAATAACCTAATGCGCCAATGTTTATTTTATTATTAATAGCAGTGATTACTTCTGGAAGAGTTTTAAAATCAGTATCAGCTACCCACATAGGTAACTCACCTTTTTTAACATCCCATTTTAAAGAATTACAATTTAATCTATTTACTTCTTCATCAAAATTATATTTCATATTATTTATCTTGTTCTATTATACAATTAGAACCTTTCTTTATATTTTCATCTAAAATAATTTCATCCACATGTTTTACTTTAATTTTTCCACTTATAGGATTTTTAATAGAATCCACATTAGAATCAATTGTTGCCTCTACACTAGAATATTCAAACGCTAAGTTTGTATTAATCAATTTACAATTTACTAACTTAACATTTTTCATATAACAAAAGCCTTGTAAAGATTGAATAGTACAATTAATAAAAGTAATATTAGAAGAATTCCAACCTAAATATTCACCTATAATAGTAGAATCTTCAACTATTACATTTTCACAGTTCCAAAAAGAATCTTTAGCCATTAAAGAAGAGTTTTTAATATTAATATTACTACAACCATCAAAACAGTAATTACCTGTTAAATTCAACTTATTAATATTGATGTTTTTAGAATTCATTCCAAAATAATCACCTTTAGCAGTCACATTATCAATGGTAATATTTTTACAATTCCATAATGTTTCACTAGCGTTTACCATAGAAACATTTTTCAATATTATATTATTAGATCTTCTAAATGTCTTAGGAGCATCAATAGTAGAATCTAAAATGCTGATATTTTGTGTATACCATATTCCACTTCTTGCAGTTTCAAGTAATCTTACTTTTTCACATTTAATATCTTTTGAATACCACATAGGATATTTCCAAGAGAAAATAGTGTTATATACTTCAATATTTGTACATTCTTTTAAACAAGATTCTCCAAAATCAAAATATACATCTTCTAAAATTAAATCTTTTTTATGAAATAAGGCTCTTTCTCCACCTAGTTTTTGTTGAACTATTTTTTCCATATTCTATCATCCTTTATAAATGTATATTTACAAAATAAATATCTACATAATAATAAACTAAAATATCATTTTTTAAAAAGATATTTGCTTACTAATTTTAATAAAAAGATGTTAAGAAATTAATCTTAACACCAAATTTGATTTTATTCTAATTCAAATGCACCAGTATATAATTGATAATAAACACCCTTTTGTTCAATTAATTGATCATGAGTGCCTCTTTCAATAATATTACCATGGTCTAAAACAATAATGACATTACTATTTTTAACTGTAGAAAGTCTATGAGCGATAACAAATACAGTTCTACCATTCATTAAAGCATCCATACCTTTTTGAACTAAGCCTTCTGTTCTTGTATCGATTGATGAAGTAGCTTCATCTAAAATCATAACAGGAGGGTTAGCTAAAGCAGCTCTAGCAATAGAAATTAATTGTCTTTGTCCTTGAGATAATGAGTTACCACCTTCAGTAAGGAATGTGTCATAACCATCAGGTAACATTCTAATAAATGAATCAGCATTGGCTAATTTAGCAGCTGCAATGACTTCTTCATCACTAGCGTCTTCTTTAGAATATCTAATATTGTCTTTAATTGTACCTGTAAATAAGTTTGTTTCTTGTAAAACAGTTCCTAATGATTTTCTTAAATCATCCTTTTTAATTTTTGAAATATCAATTCCATCATATTTAATAGAACCTTCTTGAATATCATAGAAACGGTTAATTAAGTTAGTAACTGTTGTCTTACCTGCACCAGTAGCGCCAACAAAGGCTACTTTTTGACCAGGTTTAGCGTATAAAGAAATGTCATTTAATATAACTTTATTAGGATTATATGAGAATTTAACATTTTCAAATACAATATCACCTTTTAAAAGTCTATAATCAGTTTTTCCATCATGGACATATTTCCATGCCCAATTCATTGTTTTATCGTTAGTTTCAGTAATATTACCTTGTGAATCAACTTCACAATTTACTAATGTTACAAAACCATTATCTTCTTCACTTTCAACATCCATTAAGCCGAATATTCTTTCAGCACCAGCTAAAGCATTAATAACAAAAGATAATTGTTGAGCAACTTGACCAATAGGGTTAGTTAAAGCTTTAGTAAAGTTAATAAAGGCAATAATTGTACCAACACCAATTAAATTAGGATAATTAATAGCGATTAATCCACCAACTAAAGCAACAATAATATAATCAAAGCTACCTAAATTATTAGCAGCAGGCATCAATACATTTGAGTATTTAGCAGCTTTTGTTGCAGATTCACATAATTCATTATTAATTCTTTCAAATCCATCAATAGCTTGTTGTTCATGGTTAAATACTTTAATAACTTTTTGACCATCAACATATTCTTCAATATAACCTGTGATTTTACCAAGATTTTTCTGTTGAGCTGCAAAATATCTAGCACTTTTTGTAACTAATAATCTTGTGATTGGGAAAATAAAGCATGTTAAGAAAATAACAACTATAGCTAAAATCCAGTTAAGGACAAACATAGCTACAATGTTAAATACAATAGAAACAACACAAGATAACATATTAGGTAAACTCATTGATAAAAGTTGTCTTAATGTATCTGTATCATTTGTATAAAATGACATTAAATCACCATGAGTATGAGTATCAAAAAAGCGAAGAGGAAGAGTTTCCATGTGTTCAAACATTTCATCTCTAATATGTTTTAATGTACCTTGAGATACAATAGCGACTATTCTATTGTAAATATAAGTGAATATAACACCTATTAAATACATACAAGCTACTATAATTAAAGCCTTATTTAATTCTAGCATCTTAGAATCAATTAAAGATGAATCATCTAACATAGGTTGAATAAATTCATCGACTAATTTTTGGATAAATGAAGTATTAACTGCACTTACAACACTAGCGATAATAACTGAAACAAGAACTAATATAAATTGCCATTTATAATATTTAGTAACATAGGATAATATTCTTCTAATTACTTTAAAAGCGCCTTTTTTACCAATGGCTTGTTTTTTACTATTTTCCATTTTCATCAACTCCTTTATTTGTTTGTGTATTATACATTTCTGCATAAATCTCACTTGTTTTTAAAAGTTGTTCATGGTTACCAATATTAACTAATTTACCACCATCTAAGACTAATATAACATCAGCATCTTGGACAGAAGAAATTCTTTGAGCAACAATGAATTTAGTAACATTAGGAATATCTTCTTTAAAAGCTTTTCTAATTAAAGAATCTGTTTTTGTATCAACAGCAGATGTAGAGTCATCTAAGATTAAAATATCAGGGGATTTTAATAAAGCTCTAGCAATACAAAGTCTTTGTTTTTGACCACCAGATACATTTGTACCACCTTGTTCAATATATGTATCGTATTTATATGGGAATTGTTCAATAAATGGAGCGGCTTGAGCAAGTTCACAAGCATGAACTATTTCTTCATCGCTAGCATTAGGATTACCCCAACGTAAATTTTCTTTAATACTACCTGAAAATAATGTGTTCTTTTGTAAAACAACACTAACTTTATCTCTTAAGCTTGTTAAATCGTAGTCTTTAACATTAATTCCACCTACTTTAACTTCACCACTAGATACATCATATAATCTAGCAATTAATGATATTAAAGAAGATTTAGAAGAACCAGTACCACCAACAATACCTACTGTTTGACCAGATTCAATTTTAAATGAGACATGATCAAGAACAGGTTTTTCTGATGATTTTGCATAGAAAAATGTAACATCATTAAATTCTACTGAACCATCTTTAACTTCTTTAATAGGGTGATCATTATTAACAATGTCACTTTCTTCAGTTAAAATAGCGACAATTCTATCTACACTTGTTCTAGCAATAATGATATTAACAAAGATCATTGAAATCATAATTAATGTATTTAATATCATCCAAGCATATGAAATAGAACTTGATAATTGACCTGTGGTCATACTTCCATCAACTACAATAAATCTAGCGCCAAAATATGATAATAATAACATCATGACATAGATAACAAATTGAACAACAGGGTTATTAAAAGCAACTACTCTTTCACCTGATGACATAAGTTTAAATATCTTGTTAGAAATCTTTTGGAACTTACCGTTTTCTTTATCTTCTGTAACAAATGATTTAACAACTCTAATACCTTGTAAGTTTTCTTGAACTACTCCATTTAAATCATCATAAGTTGTAACACCTGTTTGGAAATAAGGGTGAGCTTTTGATGCGATAAATATTAATAAGAAACCTAATACAATAGCCATCACTAAATAACAAAGACCAATAATATAATTATTGATAAATGATAATATTAAAGCAGCAACTAACATAATAGGAGCTCTAATAGCTGTTCTAATAATCATGATATATGCATTTTGAACATTTATTGAGTCTGTAGTTAATCTAGTAACAATACTAGCTGTTGAAAACTTATCGATATTATTAAATGAATATGTTTGAATTTTCTTGTACATATCACTTCTTAAGTTTTTAGCAAATCCACAACTTGCTTTACTAGCTGCAAAGCCTGCTAATACACCCATAGCAAAGCTTAAAAGTGTAATACACATCATAATTACACACATAACAATTGTGTAAGTTTGATTACCTGTTTTAATACCATTATCAATTGTCATTGACATTAAAAAAGGAACACTAACTTCACATATAACTTCTAATAAAACATAAAACATTGATAAAAATGATGGTTTTTTATATTCTCTTATGCTTTTACATAGAATTTTTACTTTGTCCATTTTTCTTCCTCCTCCATTTTCTTTAAATTTAATAAAACTTTATTTATAGTCTTAATAAATTCTTCTTTTTCTTTTGTAGATATACCTTGTTGAAGTAATCTATCAAATTCATTCATAGATTGTTCCATTAATTCTGATTCATCTATTCCTTTTTGAGTAAGTGTTATTCTATTCATTCTTTTATCTAATTCACTTACTTGTCTAATGATAAATCCATCTTTTTGCAAAGAATCTAGAATCTCCGACATTGTAGATCTTCTAACACCAAAGCTCTCTTCTAAATCTTTTTGGAAAACTTCTTTATCATTGTTTTTAGATAAATATTTTAATACCATACCTTGAGTACCACCATGTGCGTTATTTTTAGCTATTATCAAGTTTAGGTTTCTATCTAATAAAATATTAGTTTTTCTGATATAAAGACCTATTGAATATTCTTGTTCCATGAGCCTCCTTTTTTTGTTAGCATCCTAACAATGCATTACTAATTATAAATAATATTTTTAAACTTTCAAGAAATTTTTTTATAAAATAATATGTAAACGTTTTCAAATTTTAATTATATATAAAACATCTGATTTTTTATAGTGTATAATTTTGTATGTAGTTAAAGGAGATTAATATGTCATTTGTAGAAGAATTAAAAAGTCAATTAAAAAACATTCCTGATTATTCAAATAAACCTGCTGTTGCTTTAGAAACAACAATTATTTCTCATGGTATGCCTTATCCTCAAAACGTTCAAACAGCTTTAGCAGTTGAACATGAAATTAGACAACAAGGGGCAATACCTGTAACAATAGGTATTTTAGATGGTAAATTAAAAATTGGAATGACTCCAGATGAAATTGAAACTTTTGGTAAAAAACAACATGAAATTATGAAAGTTTCTAGACGTGATATAGGTTATTGCTTAGCTAATAAAAAAAGTGGAGCTACAACTGTTGCAGCAACTATGATATTTGCTAACTTAGCTAATATTAAAGTATTTGCTACTGGTGGACTTGGTGGAGTTCATAAAGAAGCTACAACTAACTTTGATATTTCTGCTGACTTAGAAGAATTTGGTAAATCCCCTATTAATGTAGTATGCTCTGGTCCTAAAGCAATATTAGATATTCCTCTTACATTAGAATATTTAGAAACAAAAGGTGTTCCTGTAATTGGTTATAAGACTAAAACTCTTCCTTTATTCTATTCAAAAGAATCCAAATATCAATTAGAACAATATGGCTATTCCCCTAAAGAAATCGCTGATATTATTCATGTATATGATCAATTAAATTTACATCAAGGCACTATTATTACAAATCCAATTCCAGATGAATATTCTTTAGATGCTACAATGATGGATAACTATATATCTCAAGCCATAGAAGAATGTCATAAAAAAGGAATTAAAGGTAAACAAATTACACCTTTCTTACTTGCAAAAATTGTTGAACTTACTAAGGGTAAGTCATTAGAAGCTAATATTGCATTAATTAAAAATAACGCTAAAGTCGCTGCTCAAATCGCTTTAGAATTAACAAAATAAAATGAACAATATCGATATAAGTAGATATCATTTCCCTTTTGAAGGAGATAAACATTTAGCAACTGTTATTTGTTTACCTTATAGAGAAGATACATGGAGAGAAAAAGCAATACCTGCTTTAAAAGAATATCTACAAGTAGTAAAAGCCATTGCTAGTTTTGAACCAGTAATAGTCATATATTCTAAATATGTTAATAAAGAATTTTTAGATAACTTTAAAATAAAGAACGTAACCTTAATTAATATAGAATATGATGATAGCTGGGCTAGAGATACTCTTCCAATATTTTTAAAAGATGATAAAGATAATTTACTAGGTGTAGATTATGGTTTTAATAGTTGGGGTGGAACTTATAATGGTCTTTATTCAAATTGGGATAACGATAATAAATTAGGTGAACTCTTTTTAAAATCATTTAATATTCCTAGATTACCTTTTAAAGATTTTATCTTAGAAGGTGGAAGTGTTCATACTAATGGTAAAGATGAATTAATCACTACATCTTGTTGTTTACTTTCTAAAGGAAGAAATCCTTTATTAAGTAAAGATCAAATAACTTCTAATTTAATTAATTCTTTAAATCTTAAAAAAGTAACATATCTAAAAGATGGAATATACAATGATGAAACAACAGGTCATGTAGATAATATCGCTTGTTTTTTAGATGATAAAACTATATTAATCGCTACAAGTGATGATAAAAACGATCCTCAATATAATATGTCAAACAAGGATATTGAAATATTAGAAAAAGAAACTAATTATAAGATAATTAAAATGGTTCTTCCTAAACCAATGTATCTAACAAAGCAAGAAGAACAAGGAATTATAAATAACAACACCGCTATTAAAAGGTTAGAAGGTAGACGTTTAGGGGCAAGCTATGTTAACTTCTACATGTCAGATAAATTTATAATATTACCTAAATTTGGTGTAAAAGAGGATGATATAGCAAAACAAACCTTAGAATCTTTTTATAAAGGAAGTAAACAAATTATTCAAGTTTATTCAAAAGAAATATTACTAGGTGGAGGCAATATTCATTGTATTACAAAACAAATTCCATATTCTAGTAAATATAAAATAGGAGACTAACTATGAGAAATGTAACATTAGTAGCAACTCAGTTTGCATGTTCATCTAATTATGAAGAAAACATAAAAAAAGCTGATGAAATTGTAAGAAAAGCTGCATCAAAAGGTGGAAATGTCATTCTTTTACAAGAATTATTTGAACGTAACTACTTTTGTCAAATAGAAGACTATTCGCGCTTTAGTTATGCAGAAGAATATAAATCTAGTAAAACTATTTCACATTTTAAAAAATTAGCAAAAGAATTAAATGTAGTACTTCCAATTTCATTTTTTGAAAAAAGTGGTAACTGCTATTATAATTCAATCGCAATAATTGATGCAGATGGTACTGATCTAGGCTTATATAGAAAAACTCATATTCCTACAGGTGAATGTTATGAAGAAAAATTTTATTTCACACCTGGTGATACTGGATTTAAAGTATTTGATACTAAATTTGGTAAACTCGGTATTGGTATATGTTGGGATCAATGGTTTTTAGAAACAGGAAGATCATTAGCCTTAAAAGGTGCTGAATTTATATTATTTCCTACAGCTATTGGAAGTGAACCAGTATTACCTTTTGATACTCAAAAACACTGGACAAATGCAATGCTAGGTCAAGCCGCTTTAAATATCATTCCAGTTGTTGCTTCTAATAGAATAGGCATAGAAAAAGAAGAACACTCTTCTATGACATTTTTTGGATCATCTTTTATAAGTGATCAATGTGGAAACTTATTATGTCAAGCAAGTAGAGATAAAGAAGAAATATTATTACACACTTTTGATTTAGATAAGATTAATGAGCATAGACGTAACTGGGGAATATATAGAGATAGACGTCCATCTATGTATAATTCCATTTTAAAAAGTGATGATTCAAATAACTAAATTAAAAATCGAAAATAAATGGTTCTAAATTTTTAGAATCATTTTTTATTTAAAAACATTCGATTATTCCTTTATGTTTTTATAAATATACTTACATATAATATATATTTAACTTACTAACTTGTCTTTTTGTCTTTTATTTTATTAAACTTTTTCTTTTTATTTGTTTATTTTTAATTTTTTAGCACTCTACCCTTGACATTGCTAAAAATATTTATAAAATAAGTATTGTAGTTGGAGGAAATAGAAAAATGATAAAACCATTACAAGATTACATATTATTAGAAAATCAAAAAACAGAAAAGAAAGTCGGTAGCATTATTCTTACTACTGAAAACGATAAACCTAATGTCGCTACAATTGTCGCAGTTGGTCCAGGTAAGACAGATGAAAACGGTAAATTAATCCCTATCAGTTTAAAAGTAGGTGAAAAAGTCTTATATAAGCAATATGCTACAACAGAATACAAAGAAGGCGATAGAAAGTATTTATTAGTAAAAGCAGAAGATATTATCGCTATTATTGAATAATTTAAGGAGATATTAAATATGGCAAAAGATGTAAAATTTGGTAAAAATGCTAGAGATTTAATGCTTGAAGGTGTTGATACTTTAGCAGACACAGTTAAAATTACTTTAGGTCCTAAAGGAAGAAACGTAGTATTAGATAAAGGCTATGGTTCCCCACTTATTACAAACGATGGAGTTTCCATTGCTAGAGAAATTGAATTAAAAGATAAATTTGCTAATATGGGCGCTAAATTAGTATATGAAGTTGCTAATAAAACAAATGATACTGCAGGTGATGGAACTACAACAGCTACAGTATTAGCTCAAGCTTTCATTCATAAAGGAATTGAATATGTTGAAAAAGGTGCTAACCCAGTATTTGTAAGACAAGGTATTGAAAAAGCTGGTAAAGAAGTTGCAAATGAATTATTAAAAATTTCTAGACCTGTCGATACAAATGATGATATTGAATCAGTTGCTACAATCTCTGCTGGTGATCCTGAAATTGGTAAAATAATTGCCCAAGCCATGGCTAAAGTTGGTAAAAACGGTGTTATTACTGTCGATGAATCTAAAACAAGTGAAACTCAATTAACAGTTGTTCAAGGTTTACAATATGATAAAGGATATATGTCACCTTATATGGTCTCTGATAGAGATAAAATGACATGTGAATTAGAAGATGCTTATGTATTAGTTACAGATCAAAAAGTATCTAATATTCAAGATATCTTACCTTTATTACAATCAGTTGTTGATTCTCATAAGCCTTTATTAATCGTTGCTGATGATGTTGATAACGATGTAATGTCTACATTAATTGTTAATAAATTAAGAGGTACATTTAATGTAGTCTGCACTAAAGCTCCTGAATTTGGTGATACCCAAAAGAGTATCTTAGAAGATATCGCTATTATGACAGGTGCTAAATTCTATTCTAAAGACTTAGCAATGGAACTTAAAGACGCTACAATTGACGGTCTTGGTTTAGCTAAGAAAATAACAGTTACCAAAGATAGTACTACTATTATTGATGGTGCTGGTTCAAAAGAAGATATTGAAGCAAGAATTAACGAATTATCTAATCAAGAAGCAAATTCAACTTCAGATTATGATAAGAAAAAATACGCTTCTAGAATCGCTAAATTAAGTAATGGTGTAGCTGTAATTAAAGTAGGTGCAGTTACTGAATCTGAATTAAAAGATAAGAAACTTAGAATTGAAGATGCTTTAAACGCCACAAAAGCTGCTGTAAGTGAAGGTATTGTTATTGGTGGTGGAGCCGCTTTAATTAGTGTTTATAACACCTTAAAAGGTAAATTAACTGATTCTAACCCAGATATTCAAAAAGGTATTAATACTGTATTAGATTCATTACATGCTCCTTTATATCAAATCGCTTTAAATGCTGGTTTTGAAGCTGAAGATGTAGTTAATAAACAAAAATCTTCTAAAGGTAATACTGGATTTAACGCAAGTAATGGTGAATGGGTTGATATGTTTGAAAAAGGTATCGTTGATCCTACTAAAGTCACACGTTCTGCTGTTTTAAACGCTTCTAGTATCTCCGCTTTATTTGTTACTACAGAAGCTGCTGTAAGTGAAATTAAAGAAGATACTCCTGCTGCTAGTGCTAATACTAATGCAGATATGTATTAATCAAAATAAAATAAAAATAGCCATTCTGATTTATTTCAGAATGGTCTTTTTAATTTAAATAATAAATCCTAGTTATTTTCTTCATAAGAAGAAATTAAACCTACTCTAGTAGCATGTCTATTACCACCAAATTCAGTGTTTAAAAAGATATTTACGTCTTCTAAAGCTTCTTCTTTTGTAATATATTTAGCACCAAAAGCAATCATATTACAGTTATTGTGTTCTTTTACTAATCTAGCGACTTCTTTATTATAGATTAAACCACATCTAACTCCTTTAACTTTATTAGCGCATATACTTACTCCTTCTCCAGAAGTACATACAACAATACCATAATCTACTTTTTTATCTTTTACTAATTCAGCTGCCTTAAAAGCAAAATCAGGATAGTTACAAGAATCTAATGTATTTGTTCCACAATCTATAATTGTAATTCCCTGCTTTATAAGTTCATCTTTTAAATAGTTTTTTAATTCTAATCCACCATGGTCACATCCAATTGAAATTTTTAAGTTTTTTAACATATTCTACTCTCCTTTAAATACTCTTTTAATATCTTCAAAGCTTATATCGCCTTGTCTAATTAAACTAATCTCACCTTTTATAGATAAATTCACAATAGTTGATGGTTTACTATTTAAACATATATCATCAACTATATATGGTATTTGATTCTTGAATTGATTATATACATCTTTTGCAGTTACTAGAGGTGGTTGGCCTGATAAATTTGCAGAAGGCACTAATAACGGCTTACCTACTTTATATATAAGCTCTTGTAATTTAGTATTAGAAGATACTCTAATTCCAATACTAGGACTTTTTAAAGTAACTTGATAAGGTAAATTATCCCTAGGCTTTAAAAGCAAAGTAATAGCTCCAGGTACAAATTTATCTATTACACGTTGAATATTATCATCTACATATGCATATTTAGAAAAATCATAATCTTTACCTAGCATTAAAGTAAATGGTTTATCAGGTGGTCTTTTTTTAACTTGAACTAGCTTATTAAAAGCCTCTAAGTTATCATAAACACATCCTAGTCCATATACAGTTTCACTAGGAAAAGCTACAACTTCACCTTCTTGTAAACTATTTATCATTTTAATATCATCAAACGAAGTTAATTTAGTTTCTATCATAATTATTATTCCTTTGATATTATATCACTATTTATTAGTTCTTTATTTTTAAAAATCTCAAGTTTGTGATACTATATTTTTATGGAAAACATTTCAAAAGTTTCTTCTAATCTATTAAATCTTCAAAAAGAATTATCAAACAACAAAATTCTTAAGTTTGATTTAGAATTTTCGTCTTCTTTAGAAATTGTCACTTCATCAATTGGAACATTTTTTGATCAAGTTAACGCCAATAAGTCTTTTGAAGTATTAAATTTCTTTGATCCTAATTTAAAAATTAATTCTTCAGATCAATTTATTAAGTTCAACGATATTAACATTATTAAAAAAGATAAATATAGTGTAGATGAAATAAATAGATATTTAGTAGATAGACCATTACAAGCTAATCAAATAACAACAACAAGTATCAGTTATATCCAAGATAATATTTTAAATAGTTATCTTAATCAAAATGATATTTATTTAACATTTGCTAATCTTTATTACCAAAAGAAAAATGATAAAACCATTTATTCTTCTCCTTTAGTATTCTTTAAAGTTAAAATTACAAAGAATTTAGAAAAGTTCACATTATCAATTGATTATGGAACACCTTTATACAATCAAATATTAATCAAAGAATTAAAAAAAGAAATTAATATAGATATTTCAACTACTGTTTTTTATTTAAATATAGAAGAATATATTACTAAGATATCTAATTTAGTTAAACCATTTAATTTCGGTATAGATCAATCCATTCATTTAATTAAATATGACTTAACTAAATATCTAATGATTACAGATTTAGTTAGATATTATGAATCTAATTTTATTTTTACAAACAATGTATTTAATACATTAAGTGGTATAGATAATAATGAAGATGTAAATTTTAATTGCAAAAATGTACAATTTTCATCTATTCAAAAAGGATTAAATAAATTAAATAGTAAATCTTTAGTAAGAGTAAAATATAATACTC
>CAVFIT010000077.1:0-13134 GCA_963622735.1 Phocaeicola dorei
GTTCTCATAAATGAAGAATATTCATTATATAAAAAATACAGCAATCTCATATCTCTTAATAATTCCTTTTATGATTCAAAGCAAGTAGAAGCACTTATTAAAAAATTAAGTCTGATCAAGAATGCACTAAATGACAAAGAACTATTCTATGATTTTCCTTTACTTGATGAAGACAAGCTAAACGAATATATATCAAAGCATAATGATGATTTTGTTCAACATCATCTCAATGATTCTATTTTTAATGATATAAATGGCAAATCATTGGATATGGAACAAAGAACAGTTATCTTAAGAGATGAGACCTCAGCCTTGGCAATAGCTGGTGCTGGTAGTGGTAAAACTCTAACTATCTGCGGAAAACTTAGATACCTTCTAGACAATGGAGTTGATCCAAAAGATATCCTTTTGCTTTCCTATTCAAAAAAATCAGCTGATGATTTGGAAAAGAAAGCAAAAAACATCGATTTAAACCTAACTGTTGGAACATTTCATAAAATTGGACTTGAAATACTAGAAGAAAGCAATTGTAAAAAGTTCATGGTAGAGGACCAATTTAATGCCATCATAGAAAAATACTTTAAGGAAGAAATGCCGAACAATTCTTCAGCTATGAATGATATACTTCGCTATTATGGATTATTCCTCAATTCAAAGAATAAAGAAGAAAAATACGACAATAACGGTGAATTATATAAAGATCTTAAGAACGCTGATTTTACAACATTCAGAGACACTTTATCTAATATCTCTGGAGGAAGAGACAAAAAGATAACTATCAAAAAAGAAATGGTAAAAAGCATTGAAGAACTAGAAATTGCAAATTTTTATTTCCTTAATGGCATAGATTATATCTACGAAAAGCCGTACGAAAGAGATGTCAGTAACTTCGAGCACAGACAATACACTCCAGACTTCTATCTGAAGGATTATGGAATCTACCATGAACATTACGGAGTAGATAAAAATGGCAGGGCCACTCAATACAAAGATGCTGAAGCAAGAAGATATGAACAAGGCATTCTTTGGAAAAGACAAATCCATAATAAATACCATACCAAATACCTGGAAACCTTCTCTTATCAATTCTCTGACGGAACAATATACGACAATCTAACTGCATTGCTGAAGGAAAATGGTGTCAAGTTCAAGCCATTGAAACCAGAAGAGGTCAAAAATGCCATTGATTCTGTCTATGAAGAAAGATCGTTCAAATCATTTATTAATCTTATCAGGTCATTCATAAGCCTCTATAAAGCCAAATACAAGGATATTTCTTCTTTTGATTCACTTAAGAATTTATCTTTCCCTAATATCTACCAAAAAGTTAGAGCATCCCTATTCCTTGACATTTGCAAGAGAATCTATGCTTATTATATAGATTACCTAAACAAGGAAGGAAAGATTGATTTCGATGATATGATTTTGAAATCAAAAGAAGCGATTTCTTCCCTTCCTGATTTCAAATACAGATACATCATTGTCGATGAATTCCAGGACATTTCCTATAGCAGAATGGAATTTTTGAAAGCTTTGATTAAACATGGAAATTCGAAACTATTTGCGGTTGGTGATGATTGGCAGGCCATCTATAGATTCTCTGGTTGTGATTTAGGATTGTTTTTGAATTTCAAAAAATACTTTGGAAAGTCCTCTATCAACTACATAACCTCAACGCATAGAAACTCTCAGGAACTTCAGGATATAGCCGGTCCATTCATCAAGAAGAACCATCAGCAGATGAATAAGACCATCAAATCAGAAAAACATTTAGATAAACCTATAAAACTCGTTTATTTTAGTGGTGATAAATGCGACGCCTTCCAGCAGATATTGACTTTAATTAATGAAATGAATCCAAGCGCCAAGATTCTAATCTTAGGAAGAAACAATAAAGATATAGAAGACATCCAAAGCAATAACTTGAAAACCAAGAATTCATTCGGAATCAAAATGAATTCAATCTTATCATCCAAAAAACACCCAGAACTTAAATTAAGTTATAGCACCGTCCACGGTTCAAAAGGTCTAGAAGAAGACTATACGATTATAATCAATGCCGATGATAAAACATTAGGCTTCCCAAATAAGATGGAGGATGACCCCTTACTTAATTTAGTTCTAAGTGAAGGCGACCAGATGGAATATGCCGAAGAAAGAAGACTTTGGTATGTCGCTTTAACCAGAACTAGAAGCTACTGTTATATTCTCGTTGATGCAAGACATCCATCTAAATTTGTCGAAGAAATCAAAGGGCAGTGTGAAATCATCAATGATGATTGCCTAGAAGAATTAGAGTCCCCATTGCTTTGTCCGCATTGCAAATCAGGAAAACTTATTCTCAGAAGAGATAGGTATAGATGTGAATTCTATGGCTGTTCTAACTATCCGTATTGCAATTACACCATAGATGACATTAAGGCAGTAGAACAAAACATCAGATGTCCTGACTGCGGTGACTTCATGATTAAAAGGTATGGTAAATACGGAAGCTTCTATGGTTGCTATGGATACCCATACTGCAAATATAAAGCGAATACCGGAAGTAACAAAAATAGGCGTTGATTATTCGAAAAACCCAATCACTTGGCTTTCTTCAGAACTACAGGATGAGGATTTGGCGCATAATGAGTCAAATCGTATGTTTCAACATGTTGACACAGATAATTAGCAAATACAATTTTAATATATGAAAAAGACTGTTAATCAATCCATTATTTTTGAATTTTTTAACAGTCTATTAAATTTATAGATGGCGGAGTAGAAGAGATTCGAACTCTTGCAGGGATGTGATCCCTCTGCTGGTTTTCAAGACCAGTCCCTTCAACCACTTGGGTACTACTCCATAGATATAAAGAAATAAAAAGGAGATTATATCATCTCCCACCTTTATTCTTTAATAAATGGTGGGCGCTATAGGGATCGAACCTATGACCTTCTGTACGTCAAACAGATGCTCTCCCAGCTGAGCTAAACGCCCATCCTTTAACTATCTTACAAACTTTATGTTAAAGTGTCAACAAAAATTTGAATTTTTTATCAAAAAAATTGATTTTTTACATTTTTTGAAGGTTTATAGTATAGTTATTTATATATATTTAATATATAATAAATATTGCGCTTTAAATAAAAGGAGATTTTTTATGGCTGAAGAAAAATTAACAGATCAAGAACAAGTTAGACGTCAAAAGGTAGAAAAATTAAAAGAATTAGGTTTAGATCCATTTGGCCAAAAATACGATCAAACTGATTGGTCTAAAGATATTCAAGACAAAGTACAAGCTAAATTAAAAGAATTAGGTGTAACTACAATCGATACTAACGATAAAAGTGAAGAACATAAACAATTCATGGCTAAGTTACATGATGAAATTGATAAGATGGATTATCATGTTTCCATCGCGGGTAGAATTATGTTTATTCGTAAAATGGGTAAAGCAAGTTTCTTCTCTATGCAAGATGTTAAAGGTAATCAACAAGTTTACATTTCAATTAACGATGTAGGAGAAGATGTTTATAACTTATTCAAGATGGCTGATATAGGTGATATTGTCGGCGTTAAAGGTAAAGTTATGTTAACTCAAACTGGAGCTGTAACAGTTAAATGCTTACAATATACTCATTTAACTAAAGCCTTAAGACCTTTACCAGAAAAATTCCATGGTCTAACCGATAAAGAAGAACGTTATAGAAGAAGATACGTCGATTTAATAATGAATGAAGACGCTAAAAAAGTTGCCTTAGCTAGACCTAAAGTAATTAGAACAGTTCAACATTATTTTGATTCATTAGGCTTTGTTGAAGTTGAAACACCAGTTCTTTCACCAGTTAAAGGTGGAGCAACTGCTAGACCATTTATCACTCATCATAACGCCTTAGATAAAGACTTCTATTTAAGAATTGCTACTGAATTACCTCTTAAACGTTTAATTGTTGGTGGACTTGAAAAAGTTTATGAAATTGGTCGTTTATTCCGTAATGAAGGTATGGATTTAACTCATAACCCTGAATTTACAACTGTTGAATTATATCAAGCTTATGGTGATTTATCTTCTATGATGGATATCGCTGAAGGTGTTATTAGAGAATGTGCTATACGTGTCGCAGGTAAAACTGAACTTATGAATATCTTTAATCCTGAAGGAGAAAAGATTGATGTTTCTAAACCATTTAGAAAAGTTACAATGTGTGACATGATTAAACAAGAAACAGGTGTTGATTTTAAAAATAACAATTACTCTTTACAAGAAGCTAGCGAAATCGCTAAAGAACATGGTGTTGAAGTTGAAAAGCACTTTACTGTTGGTCATATTATTAATGCCTTCTTTGAAAAATTCTGTGAAGAAAAATTAATTCAACCAACATTCTTATGCGGACATCCAATTGAAATTTCTCCTTTAACTAAAAAAGATCCTAATGATCCTAGATTTGTTGAAAGATTTGAACTTTATATTGGTGGACATGAATTTGCAAATGCTTATACTGAATTAAACGATCCTATCGATCAAAAAGAAAGATTTGTTAAACAAGTAGAAGAAAAAGAATTAGGTAATGATGAAGCTAGTGAAATGGATGTAGACTTCTTAGAATCATTAGAATATGGTATGCCACCATGTGGAGGTATCGGTATTGGTATTGATAGACTTGTTATGTTTATTACAGAACAAATATCAATTAGAGAAGTCTTATTATTCCCAACTATGAAACCAGTTAACGATAATTCTAAAAAGAGTGAAGAAAAAGCTAGTACAGCTACAACAAATGTAATTACAAATGTTGAAGAAAAAATTGATTTTACTGGTGTAGAAATCGAACCATTATTTAAAGACTTTGTAGATTTTGAAACATTTGCTAAATCAGATTTTAGAGCTGTTAAAGTAATTGATTGTGTTGCTGTAAATAAATCTAAGAAATTATTACAATTTACTTTAGATGATGGTACATCTACTCCTAGAACTATTTTAAGTGGCATACATCAATTCTATGAACCAGAACAACTCATTGGAAAAACATTAATTGCAATAGTTAATCTTCCTCCTAGAGCAATGATGGGAATTGAATCTTGTGGTATGTTACTTTCTGCAGTCTGTAAAAAAGATGGAGAAGAAGAATTACATTTACTTATGGTAGATAATCATATACCTAGTGGAGCAAAACTTTACTAAAATGATTACTAAAATTATAAAAGAAGGTTCATCAATTAATATAAGTATGTATTTAGATGATGAACAAACAAAAGTAGGTTATATCTTAGCTGAATTAGATAATAATATAATTAACGCTAATTCAACAGTAGTAGATCCTTCTTTTAGAGGTCAAAATATTGCTGGTCAATTAGTAGATGCGTTAATTAATTTTGCAGAAAAAAATAATTATAAGATTAAACCTATTTGTTCTTATATAGCTAAATATTTTGATAAAAACCCTGATAAAGTTAATAAAGTTATTTAAGTAGTTCTTGAATATATAATTTATCTTTACTAAGTTGAGATTTTAACTGATCTAAAGAGGCGAATTTAATTTCGTCTCTTATTTTTTTAACAAATTCTAATTTGACATCTTGATTATAAATATCTTAATTAAAATTAAATATATTAGTTTCTATACTGTTTTCATTTAATTGATCAATAGTAGGATGAGTTCCAATATTTGTCATAGATGGATATCTAATATTATTTACAGTTATATATGTAGCATATACTCCATTATTTAAAATAGGATAATTAAAACTAGGCTTTATATTAGCGGTAGGAAAATTAATTTTTCTTCCATTTTGAAGTCCATACACTACCTTACCTTTAATAAAATAATTTCTATTTAAAAGATAATTAACT
This sequence comes from Phocaeicola dorei, assembly GCA_963622735.1. Classification (GTDB taxonomy): domain Bacteria; phylum Bacillota_I; class Bacilli_A; order RFN20; family CAG-288; genus Scatoplasma. Next base: position 5,835 of record CAVFIT010000077.1, read on the forward strand.
TTTTCTATGTTTCCTTTTAATACTAAATTAATTATTTCAGAAGATGAAATTTTTAAATCACTATCATATTCAAACTCTACTATATTTACATCAAAATATTCTTTTAACAATTTATAATCACCTTCACCATATTTACCAAAAGTAAAATCTTTTCCTATATAAATATTTTTAATATTTAAAGGTTTTAATATTTTGTTTATAAAATCAAGAGGAGAAAGATTCATTAAATCTAATGTAAAATCTAAAATGAATAAACCTTTAATATTTAATGATGACAAAACATCTATTCTATCTTGAATAGATGTTAGTGAATAGTTTTTTTGTCTTTGATTGGTGATGTATTTTATATCTCCATTAAATGTTAATACATATACATCTTCATTTTCTTGAATGGCTTTATTTATTAAATGAAGATGGCCTTTATGTAACCCATCAAAAAAGCCGAGGCATATTGTGATAGGTTTATTAGATATAAATTGTTGATTTGATAAATTATATATTTTCATAATTAAAACATTTGAATAGCCTTGAATTTATTAGATGTATCTATTCTTTGATAAATAGCAATTACTTTATTTTCATATATCATCAAAAGAGTATTTTCTTTAGTGTGATTTAAAAATATTATATTTCCATTTTTAACATAATGGATAAGTGTGTCATTAACATAGAATTTAGGAATAAAATCTAAACATGTTTTAATATCAATTAAATCATTAGTAGTGATATTTTCTATTGTTTTAGCATTATTAACATCATATTCACCTATTTTAGTTCTTCTAAGATAAATTAAATGTCCAAGTTCATTAAGTTTACTTGCTATATCTTCACCTAAAGTTCTAATATAAGTTCCTTTAGAAACACGTGCAGTAAATGTAATAGTATCATTAGTATATGAATCTAATGTTATTTCCTTAATTGTTACTTTTCTAAATTTTCTTTCTATTTCTTTATTTTCTCTAGCGAGTTTATATAAAGGTGTTCCATCTATTTTAATAGCTGAATACATAGGTGGAAGTTGATCTATTTCTCCTAAAAAAGAATTTAAAACATCTTCGATTTCTTCTTTTGAATGAGGTGAAACTTGTTTAGTTTGAATTATATTACCAGTTAAATCTAAAGAATCTGTTTTAGTACCTAGTTTTAAAGTGGCTTGATATGTTTTATCTACTTCTTCTATAAAAGGAAATACTTTAGTGCCTTTATTAACACCACATATTATTAATCCACTTGCAAAAGGATCTAATGTTCCTAAATGACCAACTTTTCTAGTGTTGAATAATTTTTTTAAAGGGATTTCTTCTTTTGTAGTTGAATTTCCTATCTTTTTATCTACTAATATAATTCCATCTAATTCCATACTTTATAAATATACACTAAATATGAAAATAATTGTATAAATAAAGCATTTTTCTCTTTTTCTAACATTTTAATAGTAGTAATATATTGTATGTGAAATACTTTGTTTGTTATAACGAAATCTTTTCAAACGATGACTTAAATAAAAGAGAAGTCATTAGAACTGAAGCATATAATCTTACTATTAAATTTCTAACTAGAAAAAAGATAGAAGGTAATTTTATATGCGATGAATTTAATCAACTTAAATCTTTTTTTGAAAGTAAAGATTTTACAAATATTTACTTTTTATCTCCATATATTATTAATCAAAATCAATTAGTAAAAGACATGATGAAAATAGTCACTTCATCAGGAGAAACTAATGTATTTATTAAATTATTTCAACAAATTAAAGATGAAGTAAATCAAATTAAAGCAGGCTCAATTATTACATCTAATAAATATGTAAAAGTAAATACTGCAGATGAATACTTAGAAAAATATTTAGAAAATCCAGAGTCTAGAGTAGTCCTTGATTTACAAGACAAAGAAGAGATAGATGTATTAAATAATAATTTAATCGAAGGTGTTAAATCTAAAGATGTTAACCTTTCTACTTTATATGTTAAATTAGAATCTAAAAAAGTAAATAATGAAGAATCATTATTAAAATTAATCGATATTTTGAATAATTTAAATTCATCTTCACCTATAGTATTTAATCAATTAGCTGAATTATATCAAAATAAATATTATGTAAAAGAAGATAAATATACTAAGATAATTAACTGTTATTTAAAAAGCGCTATAAAAGATAACGGTCATGCTAACTACATGCTTGGATTTATTCATTTTACAGGTCAAGGTGTAAAAAAAGATGAACGCCTCGCTTTAGAATATTTTCAAAAAGCCGCCAATGCAAATGATCCAGATGCAATAAGTGGATTAGGTATTTATTATTTAACTCATAATAACAAACAAAAAGCTAAAGAATACTTATCTAAATCAGCTTCTATGTTAGATTATAAAGCTTTACTATTATTAGACACAGATTTTTATAGACAATAAATAAAAATAGCCTCTATTTTCGTATCTAAATATAAATATTAGTATGTTATACTATTAAAGATTTAATATGACTGAATTTTATGTTGTTAGACATGGTCAAACTAGTTGGAATGTACTATGTAAATGTCAAGGAATTACTGATATTCCTTTATCAGAAGTAGGAATTAATCAAGCTAAAGTACTAGCAAATGATATTTTTAAGCGTGGATTAAATTTTGATGTATATGTCGCTTCTAATTTAACTAGAGCTATACAAACATGTAAGATAATAAAAGATAAATTAAACGATAATTCTCAAATTATTATTAAACCAGATATAACTGAAAGAAACTTTGGTGAATTAGAAGGTAAAAGTTTTGAATTTGTAGGTCAAGTATTTGAAAAGGGTTTACAAAATACCTATCCTGGATTTGAAAATAATGAAGATTTAGTAAAAAGAACTGTCAATTGCTTAAATGAGCTTGCAAAAGAATATCCTAATAAGAAAATACTTGTTGTTTCCCATTCAAATACTATTAAAGCCATGGCATATTATGTGGATAAAAATAAATATAACTTTGGAACTAAAATACCTAATGTGAATGTATCTAAATTCACTTATGACACAGACTTACATTTAGAAGACTTATATTTTATAAAAGGATTAGGTGAAGATAAAACAAAAATAAAGGAATAAAATATGGTAGAACTATTATTAAAATTATTTATCCATGATTATAAAAACACATCTAACCAAGTTGTAAGAACTAAATATGGAATACTAGGATCTATTGTAGGATTAGTATCAAATATTATCTTAGTTATTTCTAAATTAGTTGTAGGTTTATTGTTTTTTAATATTTCAATTATCGCAGATGCTTTAAATAACTTATCAGACTTCTTTAATTGTTTTTTAAATTTATTTGGTTTTAAAGTTTCAAATAAACCTGCTGATGAAGATCACCCTTATGGTCATCAAAGAATGGAATATATCATCTCTTTAATTATTTCAGTTGTAATTATGTTAATGGGAGTAATTATTATTATTCAAGCTATAAAAGGAATAATTAACCCACCAAGTAAATATACATCTTTTCCTTTAGCTACTATCATAGTATTAGGAATTTCAATTCTTATTAAAATATTTCAATCTATTACCTATTATTCTTTAGGAAAAAGAATAAATTCAATTTCTTTAAACGCATTAGGAGCAGATAGTAGAAACGATGTAATTTCAACTACTGGTGTTTTAATAGGTGTATTTATTAGTTATTATACTGGATTTACTCAAATTGATGGAATAATCGCTATATTAGTAGGTATATTTATTATATATTCAGGTATAGGTGTATTAATTAAAACTTCAGATATATTACTAGGTGAAAAGCCATCCCAAGAATTAATAGATAAATTTGTAGAACTTATTAAATCAGATGAAAATGTACTAGGTGTCCATGATTTAGAAATGCACTCATATGGTCAAAATAATCTATTTGCGTCTATTCATGTAGAAGTAGACGGATCAAAAGACGTTTATCAAAGTCATGATATGATAGATAATTTAGAGCATCTAGCCTATTCTAAATTAAATATTAAAACAGTAATACATATGGATCCAATTAAAGTAAACGATCAGCAAACAGATAGATGTAAAAAAATAGTAACTGATGTAATAAATAACATTTCTAAAGATCTAACTATTCATGATTTTAGAATAGTAAGTGGACCAAGTCATATCAATGTAATATTTGATATAGTAATTCCTCATAATTTAACTAAACAAGAAAAAGAAATAATAAACACTATAAAACAAGAAGTTAATAAAATAGACAATACTTTGCATCTTAAAATAACAATAGATGAACAATATACATTAATATCAAAGGAGAACCAATAATATGAAATTTTCAACAAAAGAAGTAGAAAGTGGATTTAAAGCTTTCTTTCAACTTGTAACATCAAATAAAGGCAAGACATTCCAAGTAGAAATGCCTTATGGAGATGTAATTAATATTAAATATGACATGGACTTTGAAGATGATTCATCTAGTACAGATGATGATATATCTAAAACAGGAGTAGATGAATTTAACACTATTTCATTTATTATTACTAAAGTAGTAGATAATTACACAAAAGAATATAAAAAAGGAAATATAGTATTAATTAACTATAGAAATCTTCCTTCTTCATATAAAATAGTTGACTAAAAAAGGATATACATTCAACTTTGTATATCCTTTTAATTTAATCATCATCGTCTTCAAATGATGTTTCTTCTTTTTTAATGTTTTCTAATGAAATAGGCTCTAATTTCCAATCTGGATGAGAAGAATTAATTCTAGGAACTAAATTATTAAGCATTTCAACTTCTTTATTAGTTCTAGGGGAAACAGGTAATTTAGTACAGGCTTTTTTGAAGATATTAATAGATTCTTTTGTTGATTCTAATGAATTTTCAATAAAAGCAGAAACTAATATATCACTTCTTAAAGCGGAAATTGATTTATGATAATCTTCTGCGTTTTTAGCTTGTTTTTCTAAATCTGTAATATAATCGTTTGCTAATTTAGTTCTACCGCTTGTTAAATATAAATAAATCTTTTGATAACCTACTTCACATTTAACATATGAATTTGTAACATTAGAATATTCATCAAGCTTAGTCATTAACTTTTCAGCTACATCTAATTTATTATTATAAATATTGTTTTGAATTACATATAATAAAGTCCAAGGCTTAAATTTAGATTTTTCGTATTCTTCAAATTCAATTGATTCAAATTCTTCGTTTGCTAAATCTTTTCCTTTGTTATATAAGAAATTATTAAACGCTACACAGTTATCTTCACTATTTGTCATAATGATATTAAACATATCATTTTTATGAGCATAACCAACTGGGAGTAATTCATAAATAACAACACTAGAAGCAATTGCTACACCAAATTGAATCATTGTTCTTGAATTAGATACAAATATTCCATCTACAAATGTTAAAGCGATTAATATTGCTGCAACAATAACAAATAAGACACTACCGCCTAAAAACATACACCAAGGTCTAGTTTTACAATCATAAGTTTTAGGAGTAAAGCCTACATGTAATTCTAAAAACTTAGATATTTCAAATGTTGTTTTTCTACCTTTAGAAGTAGCGTAGTTACAAATACCTAAACAACTTACATAAGAAAGTTTATAACCGTTAATTGCAGCACCTATTGTCTTACCTAAAGCGTAAACAAATACACCAAGTAATAAACTTACTAAAACAAATAAGACAACATAACCAGCACCAAGTCCTGCTTTAGTTTGTTGGAAAGCATATGCAACACCAAATACTGCTAAGCCTAGTATAACAATAGCTAACCAAGATAAGTCTATATCAAAAATAGATTTTTTCTTACCGTTAGTTAAATTATCACGAATTTGTTTAGATTGTTGATCTAACATTTGATCAACATCATTTATTTTGTTTTGATCGTTATTTTTCATATAATACACCTCATTAAACTAAAATATTATACCATATAATACAAAATACATATTAATTATTTAATCTTAATTTACTTAAATAGTAAATTTCATCTTCTTTAGTGAACCCTTCATCTAACATAGATTTACTTAAAGGAAGAGAATCTAAGAAAGATTTAAATGCTATAATAGTAGCATCAACATTGTTATCTATATCAAAAATAAACTTACCAAATTGAATAATTTTATCTTTTAAAATATCTTTGTTAATTTCTAAAAATTCTCCTAATAAGAAACGTAAACCTAAACCATGAGTTAATTTTGGGTTATGGCCTGACATTTCATGTTCTACTTTATGGCAGATAAAGTTAGTCTTTGCTTTACCAAAACTAGTCCAGCCATTATGAGAACATGTTGAAGTAATCATCATACTTCTTCTTGCGTCTAAATTAGTAGGATCAGTTAATAAAACAGGTGCTATTTCAACACATTGTTTAATAACAGATAAAGCGAATAAATCTGATAATTCATATTTAGAAGATACAGAGAAATATCTTTCAAAAGAATGAGAAATAATATCGACTAAACCTGCAAATGTTTGAAATGTAGGAACTGTTAATGTTAATTTAGGATCTAATATAGAAAATTCAGGTCTATTAAAATCTGAGTTAAATCCTTGTTTAAAATTAGTTTTATCTTCTGAAATAACACAAGAAGTAGACATTTCACTTCCAGCAGCTGCTAAAGTAAGAATAACTCCTAATGGTAATTTTTTACTAGGTTTTACTAGCCATTTATTAAAATCTAATGGATCTTTATCATAATAATAAGAGACACAAATATTTTTAGCAGTATCAATAACTGATCCTCCTCCAACAGCAAGAATTAAATCTGGTTGATATTTTTTAATAGCAGGTAAATTTTGTCTAATAAATTCAACTTCTGGATTAGCTCTTACTCCTCCAATTGATTTAAATTCTATATTGTTTTTGTTTAATGAATTAATTAATAAATCGTAGTTACCAGAATTAATTAAAGAGTGTCCACCATAAATTATAAAGACTTTCTTATATCCTAAATTATGAATTATATTTCCCGCTTCTTCAATTCCATTTTCTTGAATAAATATTTTTGTAGGGCAATAATAAGTATAAGGTTCCATCATTTAAATTCTCCTTCTAATCTCTATTATTTTATAATAGGTTATATGCTTAAGTGTATCAAATAATTAAAAAATAAGACAAATTGAATATATAGTCAAATAAATGCTAGCGTTATTTTTGAATTGATATACCTTATCAAATAAAAACTCATTCAAAGTTTTAGTAATATTTTTTCATTTATTATTCTTTAAATTTATTCAAAAATTTAAAATAGTTTAAAAAACACTATATTTTTATAAAAATTTAAGGTATTTTATTATTGTATATAATATGTA
>CAVFIT010000078.1:0-4833 GCA_963622735.1 Phocaeicola dorei
AGTTAATATGAAACTAACCAAAGAAGAATATAAATCCAAAAAAGATAAAATCAAAGAAGAATACAATCAAATTCAACTAGAAAATAAACAAGCTAAGAAAGAACTTAAACTAAAAGAAAAGAAAGATAAAAGCGATTATTTAAAAAAGATGTATGATTTAAATAACTTAGCTAGTGATAGAACTATATATCAAGAATCTACTTTAAACGAATTAAACTCCATTAAAACAGATTCATCATGTCCTGATCAAACAATTATGTTTTCTAACTTTGCTAATCCTAGTAGAAGAAAAGAACTTAATTTACCTAGATATACTAAATCAGAGGAATTATTTAACGCTATTTCTCATATTATAGGTGCATTTTTAGGACTAGTAGGACTTATAGTAGGTTCTTATTATGGTTATATATATAAAGGTATTGAAGGACTTATATGCATGCTTGTATTTGGAATTACTATGGTATTTTTATATACAATGTCAGGAATATATCATTTCCTATTTGTAAATAAAGCAAAAAAAGTATTCCAAATTATGGACCATTGTACTATTTATGTTCTAATAATGGGTACTTATACTCCTATTTGTGTATTAAATTTAATAAATATATATCCTTATAATTTAGTATTACTAGGAGTTGTATATTTATTAGGAATTATTGGAATAGTATTTAACGCTATAATGATGGAAAAACTTCCAGTTAAGATATTATCTAATTCCTTATATTTAATAATAGGATGGTTAATAATATGTTTTTATCCATTTTTAGCTAAAGAAATAAGTCCAAACGGATTAATACTAATTATAATGGGTGGAGTAAGTTATACTTTAGGCGCAATATTATATGCAATTGGATCTAAGAAAAAGTACTTCCATTCTATATTCCACATATTTGTATTAATTGGAACTACACTTCAATATCTAGGAATTTTATTATATGGAATCATGGGAATGTAATAGTTCCCATTTTTTTTGCAAAATAAAAAATAGGGGTTAACCTATTTTCTATTTGACACTTATAATAAACACTGCTTTAAAGTGTTGATTAATCAAAATTGGAAGATATTAGTCGATAATATCTAATGAAGCAGCTAAGAATTCTTTTTCTTGAGCTAATTTATTGTAAGAAGATACTAAGTCAACTAAATATTTATCACCATTATTATCTTTAAGAGTGACAAATTTACCATATCTTTCGATCATTTCATCAACGATATGATAGATTTTGTTGTCGACTTCTTCCATTTGATTCATAATAAGTTCTTTATTTTCCATATTACTCAATCTCCTTTCGACACTTATACTATACTCCAATTTTTCAAATAGTAAATACCTATTTTTTATGAAAATGCTTTCATTAAATATTTTTTTATGTTGATTTTTTGTAAAAATTATTTTTAATAAAACTGCCTTAGTTATCGCATTTTTGTTCTATTTTCCTGAAAATACTTAGTAAACTAAGCATTTTTAAGGTATTTATGAAAATGTTTTCATAAAATTTTCATTCACATTTTTATATTTTTAATGTCAACATTTATTTTTTATAATTTTTTATGATAAAATATTAAAGTTAATTGTTATGGAAATAGAAAATATTGTTTTTGATTTCAACGGTACTATATTAGATGACCTTGATATCTGTTATCAATTATTAAATGAAATGTTAATAATGACTAATCATCCTCCAGTTAGTAAAGATAAATATTTACATATATTTACCTTCCCTGTTTATGATTACTATAAAAAAGCAGGTTTTAATTTTGATAAAGAACCAAAAGATGATTTTAAAGAACTTTCAAGTTATTTTGTTAAACACTACTACGCTCAATTTGATAGTTTACAAGTGTTTCATGATGTGTTATTCTTTTTTAAGAAGTACTATAATAAATATAATTTATATTTATTATCCGCTACTAAAGAAAGTGATTTAGTAACTGTAACTAAAAAACTTGATATTTATAAATATTTTAAAAAAGTTATGGGAACTAATGATATTTACGCCTCTTCAAAATTAGAAATTGCTGAATCTTATTTTATTAAACATCCTGTCGATTTTAGTAAAACAATGTTTATTGGCGACACATTACATGATAATGAGATTGCTAAGCACTTTAATTCAATTTCTGTTTTAATTAATAGAGGCCATCAAGCTAAAGACGTTTTAGCTAGCGGTAATCCTAATTATTTACTTAACAATATGGATGAAGTAATTTCTATTTTAAAAGGAGAAAAATAGTATGATTAATTTCTTAGCTGATGCAGCTAGTACAACAACTGAGACTATTACTGAGCCAAAAAATGTTGGTGAATGGTTTTCTCAATTAGGTGATGCAATTGCTCAAATGTTTTCAAAAGGGACAATAATAAGTAATGCAGCCTCAAATTCATTCTTTGGTCGTTTAATAATGGCTTTAATAATTTGTGTCCCTTGTATTATTATCATTAGAGTTTTATTTAATATTATTAAAAACTTTAAACGTAAAAAGGATAAAGATTATACAGCAAGTAACTTTATTTTATCATCCATTAAAGGTTATTTATATATCTTCTTAGTCATTACTATCTTATTAATATTAGGCTTACCTGGTGAATCAGTTGGTAGTATTATATCTTCTGCTATTGTTGCTATCGGTTTATCTTTACAATCAATTATCAAATCATTTGCAGCTGGATTTATTATTATCTCATCTAAAAAATATAAAAAAGGTGACAAGATTGTATTAAATAGAGGTACTGCTGAAGGTAAAGTTATCGATATAGGTGTATTAAATACAACATTATTAACTGATGATAATAATATTTTGACAGTTTCTAACTCTGATTTCTTAGGTGGTACACTTTTAAATAAATCCATGACTAACTACAATAGAATTGAAATTGTTGTTTCTACAATCTATGGATATGATATTGAAGAAATTAAGAAGATTCTTATTTCTTGTATTAAAAAACAACCTGGTGTCACTTTAGATATTAAATATTCTGTATCCTTAAAAGACTTTGGTACAGATGGACTTATTTTCTCAGTTAAATGTTATGCTCCTGCTTCTTCATCTGGTTCTGTTAAAGGTGAATTAAGAGAAAGAATTTATACAGAATTCTTAAAAAGAGATATTAGAATGCCTTATAATGTTGACCACACTCCTACTGATGAAGATAAATCAAACATCAACAAAATCTCACTTAACGATCTTACAAAAGAAGATTATGCTTTAGATGGTAATTTTGTTTCTCTTGATGATATGGAATTAAAAGCTCACGACGAAAAAGATCCTTATATTCAAAGAGAAAAAGCAAGACAAGAAAGAATAAAAAACAGGCAAAAAAAGACTAAGTAATTAGCTTAGTCTTCATATAGAGCTAGCATATCCATGTATTCTTCAAACATGTGTTCTAGCTCTTTTTGTTTGGTTTCTAACTGATTCATTTTATTAAAATCAGAATAGTTTTCTTCTTTTTCCATTTCAGATTTAACTTTGGATATATCTTCTTCTAATTTTAATAATTTATCTTCAATTTTATTTTTAGATAATCTAGGTCTTTTCTTATCTTCATGTTTATTAACATATTTAGGTTTAGAATCATTATTAATTATTTTAGATTGATTATTTAATAACTCTTCATCTTTTTGTTTAAATATATCATCTAATACATCAAGTTTAAAATCTGAATATCTACCTTCATATAAATATGCTTTATTATCTTCAAAATATAACAATCTATTACATAATGAATCAACAAAATATCTATCATGAGATACAGTAATTAAAGTACCCTCATAATCAATTAACGCATCGATTAATTCTTGTTTAGTAAACATATCAAGGTGATTTGTAGGTTCATCTAATATTAACAAATTATATTTATGAAGGACTAGTTCAGCAAATACAACTCTCATTTTTTCTCCACCAGATAAATTATTAACTATTTTTTGATCATCTTCATATGAAAAATTATATTTTCCTAAATGATCATAGACTTCTTGATCTAACATTTGTGGGAATCTATCTTTAATATAGTCAAAAATAGTACCATCAGAGGAAATATTAATACCATCTTGTTTTAAATAACCTATATTTAATTCAGTTAACATATCAATTTCACCTGATAGTGGCTTCAATTGATTTAATAAGCACTTAATAAATGTAGTCTTTCCACTACCATTTTGACCCATTATAGCAAGTTTATCATTTCCATATAAAGTAAAATTAATACCTTCTATTAACACTTTAGAAGATGAATAACCTATACTTAAATCAGTTACTTTTAATAAATGTTTACCTTTTCTAGTATAACCATCTAGATTCATATTAACTTTATTTTTAGTTAATATAGGTTTATCAATCATCACTTTTTCAAGTCTTGCTAACTTTTTTTCTCTATCATGAGCTCTAGAAGCAAACCTTGGTTTAGGCATATAAAATTTAATAAACCATTCTAATTTTTTCGCCTCTTGTTGTTGACGTTTATATAATTCTAATTTTTGCTCATATCTAATTTTCTTTTCTTTAGAATAGTAATCATAATTTCCATTATATATTTCTAAATGCTTTTGTTCTAATTCCATGATCTTATTAGCTAAAGAAGAAATAAAATATTTATCATGAGATACAAATAAAATAGCGCCTTGATATGACTTTAAATATTCTTCTAACCATTCAATAGTATCAATATCAAGATGATTTGTAGGTTCATCTAATATAAGTAAATCAGGATTTATTAAAAGTAATTTAATGAATGCGACTTTCATTCTTTCTCCACCAGAAAAAGAAGAAATCTTTCTAGAATAATCTTCTTTTTTAAACAAGAATTTAGAAAGCATCATATCTATTTTATAT
>CAVFIT010000079.1:0-5471 GCA_963622735.1 Phocaeicola dorei
AAGTTGTACTTTCATTCCATTCAGTCAAATTTTTAGTGAAAGTGAAATTTTTAATATTATAATCAATATCAACAATTGAATCACCTTTAATTAATTCGTACGAAAATGCATTATCCTTTTTCTTATCTTGAAATACCCATAATATATAATCTGCATCAAGTAATTTTTCAACAAATATAGGGAGCACATCATCAATTTTATTAACCATCATGTTCTTAATATCATCTTGAGTTTCAATCTTTTTTTGATAAATATCCTTAAAGTAAAAATTAAGTTTATCAAAGCCAGCCTGACCTACAATTCTTGGAGCAACTTTACATCCATTAATATTGGTTCTAATTGAAAGTGTGCTGCCATCTGACAAAACGAAATTATATGGAATTTCCTGTCCATTATCATCTAACTTAAATGTTGTACATCTAACAGGAACCATATTAGAATTATCGAAAACCTTATTAACAACATTATCTATATATGTTCTTATACTTTCATCATAATTTGAATTAAACATGTTAATAGTTTTTTCATTTTCAGGATATATATTAAATTTTTTACATATTGAGCTTTGAATCATAAAACCGAATAATGCATTATTATACATAATTATTCCTCCTCAATTGCTGAATTATCACTTATATCTGACTTTATTATACCTCTTATTTCATTTTCAAATAATTTTTCTAATTCATTTTCTGTTAAAACATCTAAAGAATATAAACTTAATATATTATTGATTCGTTTACCATAAATAGTTCTTTTTTGATTTAATTCCTTAGAACCAACATTTTTTATAGCTCTTAATGCAGCTTTAACAATTCTTTCGTTTTTACCATATTTACGCTCCATAATTTGATTAACCGGGTCAGCAAATTCAAAAGCAATCTTAGTTAATTCATAAGGGTCACTTGCATTTTCATCATAAGTGATATAGGCATACCAGAACAATCTTAAAAACATATTTCTTGTAAAACCTTGGGCTCCAGATGGTAAAAAATATTTTTGAAGAATTCTTTTTTCATTTTCTTTAACTGGCCATCTATTAATCATATAATCATAATATATGTCATGAGTTAAATAAGCTATAAAACGCTCATCGCTTAAAACATCCATTCCTATATCATATTTTAAAATAAATTCCTTATGAAGCTTAACACAGTTATTAAAGTCAATCTCCCATTGATTTTTTTGATTTTCTTTTGTAGCAATAGTTAAATCTAATGTTGGATATTCTACTTCTTTCTCTAGATTGTACAATTCCAAATCATAGTTATCATATAGTGATCTAACGAAAGAATCTTTATTACTATATTTATCTAAATTATTTAATCTATTAGTTTTTAAATCATTTAACAAATAATCAGTATACATTTTTAAAATCATTCTTCATCACCTCCGCCGATATCTTCAAACGCATCTTCAAGTAATGAGCCAAGTACAATATTTGTATATTCAACTATATCATCTTTTGTATAATTACTTCCTTGAAGACCAATGTTAACATTTTTAACTTTATTTATTTTATTAACAATAGCAACACACCATTTAGCATCTTTTATATTATCGTAATCTTGAAATATAGTTAGAATTGCTAATTGAACAGCTGGATATACAAAAGTAGAATATAATAATTTTCTATAAGTATAATCTGTATCTTTTAATTTGGAAAAAGAGTCAAAAATATTTGGTTTAAGTTTAATATCAATTGCTGGATTATCATCTAAGCTGATTATATAAGGAACACCCTTATCAATATCTTCCTTATTCTTAAGTTTTGAAATTGTGAAAATACTACCTATTTTAGAGTTTGTAGGCAATTCTACTTCCAAAAAATTTCCATATCCTAAAATTTGGCCTCTTTTGATATCAAAAGAACCATCAAAATATGAAAAAACAACATCCATTGAAGCATCATATTCTAATTGAAAATCTTGTTTTGCAACCAACATCGGCATAATTTCTAAATTATGATTTGGTGATAAATCTTTAATCGGAATATATAATTCATTATTTATAGGAGCACTTTTTCTAAATGTTCTTTGAGAAATATTTACAAAAGGTACAACCTTTTTAGCTGAAATCAAATTATTAAGATATGAGCAATTAATTTCGGATTTAAATTTTAAAATTATATTCTTCTTATCTGGTGATAAACAAGTCGTACATTCAACTTTAAAACTAGCATTAGTATAATCTCCACCATTTTCTAATAAGATAGGGTATGGATAATTTCTTTCAATCAAAGTACGCATATTTACTCCTCCCAATATATAATAGGTTTAATACATGATACCACTGGTTCATCAAATCTCAATTTAATTTTAACCACACCAAAACATTTTAAACCATATACGATGTGATGTTTACACTCAAGTTCGACATCATTATTTACATCATATGCATAAGTAATGTTAGGCAATAGGCCATTTTCATTTCCATCTTCATCTACCGCACTAATTTTAAGTTTAAAGTCTTTGTCGCTTTCAGTAATTTCAAACACTAAAATCGATTCACAATTATTATGTTTAATTACCGGACCAAGTTCAAAAGAAGCTTCATATGATTTAATTAAACCTTTCTTCTTAGAAGTTGAATCTTCAACAGGGGTAGTAGTTGTTTTAGTATTAGGATTTTTTATACCAGAACCTGGCCCAGTTGGATCTGGAGAAATTAAAGTTACTCCATCAGTTCCTTTAACTACATTTGTTTTTTTAGCAACTCTTGCTTTTGTATTAGCAACAGGTTTTGCTTTTATAATTTTTGGCTCTACATTTTGAGGATTATATTTTTTCTCTTCATTACTAGGCATTTGAATATAATCTTCCATACCAGATAAACTAAATGAGTCTTCAGTTTGAATTTTTGTGAAAGCTTTAGCGTGTTCTTTAATCCATTCATAAAATTGATTCAACTTTTTTTGTTTATCTTCGGTAGTGCCATACTTTTCATTGCTTGTTGGCCTACTAGCGTCAAAGTCCAAATGACTTGGGTCTTCAATGCTTTTTAAAAACTCGACACCTTCAGCACCTTGAACAATAACTACTCCAGCAAATTTTTGATTAGCATTTTTTACTTCTAAATTTTTTATGTACATTCCATTTTTACGAATTATAGCTACATTCTTCCATTTTGTATCAGAATCTTTATACATCCATAATTTGATTTCACCATAACCTTTTAGATTTTCACATATAAGATTACTTGAATCTAAGGCTTTTAAATATTGACCTGTGGCAATAAGTGAATCATTTTTTTCTAATCCATTTTTTTCGTAAAATTCATTTAAAGAAATAAAGATATTTTCTAAATTACTTTGATTTACCTCAGTACCTTGGACCTTAACTTCTAATGCTCCATCTCTTATTGCAACAAAGAAATTACAAATAATAGATTCTATTAAATACCATTTTATATATTCATCTGATAATAAAGAAACATTGGGTTCAAGTACAAAAACATCTGATCCTGGTGTATGTCTATCAAACAAAGAGGAAAAAGCATTAATTTCATTATCAATAAATGGCAAGACACTTGAATTATCAATCTTTCCAAAATATCCTTTGAAATTCTTCTTTTTACCATCAACATAACTTACATATTGTCTTGTTACACCTTCAAATGCACGATTTCCATCTACATCTTTGGTATTGTAAAATACTGTTCTTAGGTTGCTCATGGCAAATGCAGCACCTTTTCCCAAACCAAAACTACCTAATGAATCAGACGAATCTTTAACAGAATCTCCCTCATTATATACTAATCCTTGCCATTTACTTTTATCAGAATTTAAATCCTTACTTCCGCATATACCTATAGTATTATAGTCAGAAATCTTTAAAATCTTCATCTTATCATTTTTTAAAATATTTTTTTCAAACTTTGATGTGTTATAAGCATTGTTCTTTTTATTTTTAAGTTCACAATAATTTATAGTACCATTGATATGTTCATCTAAGCCGTCAAAACTAGGTAAATCATTTTTGGAAACTTCAAATATACTAAACTCTACAATTAATGGTTCCTTTATTTGTTCATTTTTAACATCAATGGAGTTTTGAACCATTTCTCGCGCAAATTTTTTAAATTTTAATGCTCCATCATTATTATTTTTAAATATTTCAGTACCATGATCACTAAAATCATCACCAATACTATTATCTTCTGTAAAATGCCATTTATATTCCATATATTCCCTCCTAAAATTCAAAATCGAACCCTTTTGCTACACTTTTATTCTTTTTATAGTAATACTTTTTAAATCTATCATATTCAAAATCATTCAATTGTTCCAAGCATTTGTTCCTTACAACATTAATAAATCGCTCATTAGTACTAATTTTATTTGATAATAATAACTCAGAAAATTTATCCTTAAAGAATCTATACATATCATTGATAAAAAATGATTGTTTATGTTTAAGATATTCGTTTACATTTTCAACCAAGATATCTAATTTAGACATTTTGCTGAAAAGCCAATAATGTACATTATCAATGTTAAAGATGTCCTTATTTTGAGATTTTATAACCGAAAGTGCAACCTTATCTACTTTAAATGTATTCATTAATTCTACTATCTTTACAGGTTCTTCACAATTTATTAAGTAATCATAAATTAATGACGCTTTACTAGTTGTAGTACCTTTTACCGAAATAGAAAGATTGACTCCTCCAAAGTTATAATCATTATCAAACATTTCTTTTAATTTATTATATAAAATACTTGGAGTTATACTTGGAATCAATCTATCTTTATATCTTAATACCAAATCATTACAACTAATCAATTTTTCTTCATTTATTGTTTTAATAATATCTTCAATTAACAGTTCATCAATATCAGGTAAATTATCACTTAAACTATATCTACTATCACCCATAGATACAACATTACGACGTCCTGCACCAGCTATTATATTATGTTTATCAAATCCGTCATAATCCAAGTATAATTCCAATTCATTCTTTATATTATCCAAATTCTCTTCAGATAAATCTATCAATCCAAAACGTTTAATATAAGCAACTATTTTGTCATAATTTTTCACGCTCATATAATAAGTATTTTCATTAAATTGAATCTTCATCTCATTTAACAATGCCTTAAGTATTCTTGAATCTATTAATGATAAGTCAATTTCACTTTTTAAAATAAAACCTTTTATTTTTATTTGTTCTATTAATTCATTCAATTTATCTTTGCATTTTTGTAAATAATCTTTATCAATAAAATAAGTTTTATTTTTTACTTCAATTTTCTTTACATTAATTAAATAATCTAAAATGGGAAAATACTTATTATAACTATATGTACAAATCGGCGAGGCAGTTTCTTCTTCATACACATCATTTAACATATAATTATTTAAATTTAATTTGTTTGAAATATTTTGAATTTTTTCTTTAATTTTACTCTCTCTTTGTCTTATACGTTCTCTCGTCACATTTAAAGAACTAGCTATTTCCTCTAATGT
>CAVFIT010000080.1:0-2327 GCA_963622735.1 Phocaeicola dorei
TTCTTAAAGTAAACATAGTTTACTATTCTTTAAAATATAAAATCTTAAGAAGCTACAATTTGAAAATTTGTTATTTAATCTTTTAATTAATTTAATATTAAAATGTTAAAGTCATTGTTTAATTAAATCTGAATTTAAAGTATTTAATATAAAATGTAATTTAAAAGATGTTATAATACTTGAGTTAGAAGTTTTATATATGGCTTATATTATAAGGGTATATATTATATATAAAGGAAAAGATATATTATGAAACAAATTATTATTACAGGGGATAGACCTACAGGTAAATTACATATAGGACATTATGTAGGTAGTTTAAAAAGAAGAGTAGAATTACAAAATTCTAATAAGTATGATGATATATTTATTATGATAGCTGATGCTCAAGCTTTAACTGATAATTATGATAACCCTTCTAAAGTAAGAGATAATATTATAGAAGTTGCTTTAGATTATTTATCATGTGGACTTGATCCTAATAAAGTACATTTATTTATTCAATCTCAAGTAAGTGAACTTACTGAACTTACTTTCTATTATTTAAATTTAGTAACTTTATCTACTTTAGAAAGAAATCCTACTATTAAATCTGAAATTAAGTTAAGACAATTTGGAGAATCTATTCCTACAGGCTTTTTAACTTATCCTATTTCTCAAGCTGCAGATATTACTGCATTTAAAGGAACTATTGTACCTGCAGGTGAAGATCAACAACCAATGATAGAACAAACTAGAGAAATAGTAAGAAAGTTTAATTCTATTTATGGAGAAGTATTAGTAGAACCTAAGATCTTACTTCCTGATAATAAATCATGTTTACGCTTACCTGGAACTGATGGTCAAGCTAAGATGTCTAAATCATTAGGTAATTGTATTTACTTATCAGATCCAAGTGATGTAGTTACTAAAAAAGTAATGTCTATGTTTACTGATCCTAATCATTTAAAAGTAACTGATCCAGGTAAAGTAGAAGGTAATACAGTATTTACTTATTTAGATGCATTTGTAAAAGAAGATTCATTTACTAAGTTCTTACCTGAATATGAAAATCTTGATGCATTAAAAGCTCATTATCAAAAAGGTGGACTTGGAGATGTAAAAGTAAAACGTTTCCTTGCTAATGTATTAAATGACGAATTAGAACCAATTAGACAAAAAAGAGCTGATTTAGAAAAACGTATACCTGAAATATATCAAATTTTAAAAGAAGGTTCATTATATGCTTCTAGTGTCGCTTCTAAAACTCTTCAAGAAGTAAAACAAGCAATGAAAATAAATTATTTTGATAATGATGATTTAATTAAAAATCAACAAGAAAAATACAGTCAAAATAAATAAGAATTTAAAGGTTAATAGAGTAAAATATCTATTAATCTTTTTATATCTAATATTTAAAGTGCTTATAATTAAAACTCTATGATTCTTACTTAAGCTTTTTAAAATTAACTTATTAATTTTATAAACTTTTTTGTTGTTTATTTTTGAATTCAATAATAGATAATACAATTAGTATTAAAACGATAAATAAAACAACTAAAGGTAATAATTGAATAATAAGATTTAACTTACTATGTTCAATAAATGCATATGAACAGTAAAATGTTAAACTACCTATTAAGAAAGTAACAATAAGTAAAAAGTAAGTGATGAATAGACCAAATTCTTCTTTATCTTTTTTACTTATAGCATTAGCTAAACTACTTGCTGAATATTTTAACATAGCAGTTACCATAGTTGTTGTATAACTAGTATTACTTACTATTTTAAAACTACAATATTGAAAACTACCAAATAAAGCAAGAAATACTACTGCAACAATATCATAAATAGAAGGAATTGATTCATCTATATTTAATGGCATAGCTAATACAACAATTAAAAATATAACCATACATATTAAAGTAAATAACTCATAGTTTTTATTTTTCTTTTTTAAAATATTTAGTAATATTTCATTTAAAAAACATCCAATAAAAAAAGTAAAAAACGCTACTATATTACATACACCTAATAAATTCTTACCTTCATTAAAATTAACAAAAATAGAAATTAAATTACCAGATTGTAAACAAGAATAAATACCTCTTGTCTTATAAGAATATAGTTCTAAAAAACCACCTATAAAAGCTAATAGAAGAACCATAACATATGATAAATTAAAATGTTTTTTAATTACATCCATAATTTAAATCTCTTTTATATAATTATTTTACATCAAAGACTTAATTAATGAAAGTGTCAAGATAAAATAGTGGGTTGAAATCTATTAGTGGTGGAATTTGGTGTTTAATTAACTAAAAAAGGATAATCAAGTAGAGTGGTAA
>CAVFIT010000081.1:0-3610 GCA_963622735.1 Phocaeicola dorei
GTATAATAATTAAAATAAATGGCAAAGTTAAAAATGAAAATAACTTAAATTTTTCACTATTAAAAAGAATGAAAAATATTATACAAGATATAACTTCTATACTTGAAATAAGACATAGAGAAATTATTTGTTTTTTAGGTATTAAATTTAACTTTCTTTTTTCTACTTTTTTACTAGTTTCAATTATTAAAATATTTGATGAAAAGTATTTTAAAAACTTTGATACTTTCATTATTTTATAACCGTATTCTGGAAATAGTATTTTAATAAAATTTCTTGATATCTTTTTACATATTACAAAATGAGATTTATTATCTATTTTTAAATTAGTAATAAATTTAATTTTCTTTTTAGATGAATAAAACAATTTAAAATCTTCAACAAAATAACCTTCTGTTTTAATATTATATTCATTTAAAGATTCTTTTATTTTTAATAAAGAGGAACAATCATTTATTAGTTTATTACAAGCTATCTTTTTAGATTTATAAACTTGTAATATTACATTTCTAGTAACTATTTCCCCACATGTATCATTTTTTAATTGTATTATCATTTATATCACCATAACTAAATAGTAAATACAAATGATTTTTTTATAATTTTTTAAAATTGATCTAAATCATCAATTATCTTTTCTTTTACTATATTATTAAATGCGGTTTTTAGCAGGTTCTTATTAGGGCTATTTTTATAAAAATAACTATTAATTAAATCATCTTCACTATAATATGAACTTATTATAGTAATTTTCCCTTTTCTTTTAAGTTCTAAAAATAAAGGCAAGATAATTGAATCAGTTACAGCTTGATTTTTATATTCAAAGCCTAAATTTATAATACATACTAAATTAGCTTGTAAGGCTTTATCTAGGCATTCTTTTGCCTCGTTTTTTATTTGAGGATTTAAACTTGCTAAATCTGTAAAAATGGTTTTTGCATCAATTATTGAGCATTTTATTTTTAAATTTTTAGCAGCGTAAAATACACTAGCTATAGCTAAATTTACCCCATTAGAATTATCACTTACTATATAAAAACCAGTATTTAATAAATTGTTAGAATATTTACTAATACCACTAATTACTTGTTTACCAACATTAGAAAATGATTTAGCTAATTTAGAGTCAGTATTAGTTTTTAATAATGAATAAACTTTTGTATATAAAATATATGCTAAATTAATATCAATATCAGAATATATTATATTAGCTAATACTTTATCAACTTCTTTAGCCTTATTACATTTACAAAAATGATCTTCTAATTCATCTAAGTAATACTCATATTTAAGTTCTTTTATTATGCCTTTATCTATATAAGGACATGAAGATAATTTTTTACATCCTTCACATTTAGATATAGATAATAAATATCTTCTAATTGCTGGATATGATTTTTTTATTACATCTTCTGAAGATGTTAAAGAATAAATATAATCATGTAATTCTTGATTTGAAGATATTTCTTGTTCAATTTCTTGATCTAATTTTTCAATTTGCTCAGATGAAATATTAGCAAGATTTTTAACTAATATTTTTTCCATATTAAATATCATCCTCTCCTAATATATCATCAACATTAATTTCTTCTTGAATATTTTCTTCTTCTGTTTCTTCTATATTTTCTTTTTTATAAGTTGAAATGGATTTATTATTTTTCTTAGCAATGTATTTTTTATCTTGTTGATATAATAAAGCCATTGCATCTGAAGCATTATTAATTTTATTAGCAAGTAAAGATACTACAACTTTAATTAAATATTGATTAGGAAGACTTCCTTTACATTTACTAAGAGTATAATCAATACTAGCGTTTAATACTGCGTTAGGACATTTATAAGTAGATGAAACTTCATCAATTAAGTCTTTATACCCTTTTGGAGCATCCATTTGTAGCAATTGTTGTAAATATATTAATGGAGGTGTATTTTCCATTAACATAGCTCTTTTTGCAAAATCAGATGTACCAAAAACTTCTTGTTTAGAATATGAAATATCTTCCATTTTATAATGGGAATAATTCATAGCTTTTTGTTTATAAACAGCAAGTATAAAATTGCCGTATGAATCTATACAATATTTATTTATAAAATATGCAGCGTTTTTACTTGATATTCCATATAAAGCAGATATTCTTTCTATTTCATTAATGTTATCTTTTAAAATAG
The DNA here is from genome assembly GCA_963622735.1 of Phocaeicola dorei. GTDB lineage: Bacteria > Bacillota_I > Bacilli_A > RFN20 > CAG-288 > Scatoplasma. The sequence goes on from CAVFIT010000081.1 coordinate 2,170, forward strand.
AAGGATCTATATGCTCCTCTTTTAAGTAGTTTATAAAGTCATTTGTATTAAATCTTATTTCGATTTCTTTGGACTGACTATCTTTTAAATTGTCTGTCTCAACAAAATCAAAATCAGGTATTACTTCATTATATACATCTTCAAATTTAGAAGATATATCTTCAAATCCTTCAGGTATATTATCTTTACTTAATAAACTGTTTTTTATAGCTTGTAATTTTCTTTTCCCTATTTTAGATTCTAATAAAGAAACTAACAATACATTAGAAAAAAATGATTTAGGTGTTGTAGGGATAAATAATTTAATAATATAGGTTGTTTTTTTACCGTTTTGCTTAAAATATGTCCCTACTAATCCTATAGCTTCTAATTTATGCAAGGCTAAAGTAAAATCAACAATATTTAACTCTGACATTGATTCTATGTTTTCAAATGTTAAATAAGCGTCATCTCTTTTATTAAATAAAAAAACATGATAAAGAGAGTAACTTTTATTACCTATTATTGGTAGGTAACATTTAGTTAACATCATTTCTTGATCAGATGATAAAGAAGTATCCCCTTTTATTATATAGATAGCTTCACTAGAAAAAGTTTCCATGCTATATATTATACACAATTTAATTAAATATAATTGAAAAGAATTAAAATAAAATTTAGAATAAACGTAGAGGTTATAATTATGGATATTTGGAATATTTTTATTAATCTATGTTATATATTTATGTTTGGTTCAGTTGTTGGATATATAATTGAAGTATTTTATAGAAGAATGTTTTCGGCTAAAAGATGGATTAATCCAGGCTTTTTAAAAGGCCCTTATCTTCCTTTATATGGCTTTGGTTTATTAATTTTATATTCATTAAGCTGTGTAAAATTTAATTTTAAAAATACTATTTTAGAAGATATTTTAAAATGCATAATTATGGGTTTACTTGCGACTCTTATTGAATATATTGCAGGTATTATTTTTATAAAAGGTTATAAAGTTAAGTTATGGGATTATTCTAATATGAAAGGTAATATAGAAGGTGTTATTTGTCCTTTATTTACTTTCTTTTGGTTAGTTTTATCATTTGCTTATTATTATATAATTCACCCTTATATGGTACATGTGTTCAATTTCTTTAATACTTATAATGTCTATTTTAATTTCGTAATCGGTATTTTCTATGGCATGATTTTATTAGATTTTATTAAAGAAACTCAATTTATTACAAAACTTCAAAAATACACTAAAAACAGTAAAGTTATTATTTCTTATGAACAGCTTAAACTTGATCTTGCTAAGCAAAAAGAAGATAGACAAGATGAGTTTTTTAAGAAAAATCCTTCTATAAAAGATTTTATAGAAAAAGCTAATTCTAGATCTAATGAAATGATTGGTAAATTAATATATAAAGAAGAACAGCATAATAAAAAAAAAAAAAAAGAAAATAAT
>CAVFIT010000081.1:3620-6399 GCA_963622735.1 Phocaeicola dorei
AATAATAACAATGACTAAGCTATCTGGTTTAGTCTTTTCTTTTATATTTTATATATAAAATATTTTTTTGAAAAAATTAAAAAAAACACTTTAAATTTATAAAAAATATTACTAAAATAACTATTTGAAAGGTGATATTTTATGGGAAAAAGAATCGCAATATTAACTTCTGGTGGTGATGCACCAGGAATGAACGCTTGCATTAGAGCTTGTGTAAGAAGTGGTTTAGCTTATGGTCATGAAATGTTTGGTGTTTATTCTGGATATAAAGGCCTTATTGATGATCAAATTCAACCACTTAATAGAAGCTCAGTTTCAGAAACTATCAATAGAGGTGGAACTATTTTAGGTACTGCTAGATTACCTGAATTTAAAAATCAAGAAGTCTTACAAAGAGCTGTTGAAATATTAAAAAAGCACAGTATTGATGCAGTTATAGGTATAGGTGGAGATGGTACTTATCGTGGTTTAGCTGATTTAGCCAAATTAGGTGTTCAAACTATTGGTTTACCAGGTACTATTGATAATGATATCGCTAGTAGTGATTACACTATTGGTTTTGATACTTGCTTAAATACTATTGTTGATTGTGTTGATAAGCTTAGAGACACTTCTTCTTCACATCAAAGATGTTCAATTGTTGAAGTAATGGGTAATAAAGCTGGTGATTTAGCCGCTTATGCTGGATTAGCATGTGGTGCAGAACTAGTTATTACAAATGAAACTGGTTTTAATAAAGAAGAAGTTATTGAATTTTTACGTCAGCAACGTAGAGCTGGTAAAAAACATGCTATTGTATTAATTTCTGAAAAGATAACTGATGTTCACCTTCTTGCAAAAGAAATTCAAGAAGAAACTGGTTATGGTGCTAGAGCTGAAGTTCTTGGTCATATGCAAAGAGGAGGCGTTCCTTCTGCTAGAGATAGAATTTTAGCTAGTAGACTTGGTGAATACGCAATACAATTAATAAATAAAAATATAACTTGTGTGTGTTGTGGTATTGTAGAAAACGAATTAAAATATTACAATATATATGATGCGTTAAAGTTGCCTAGAAAATCTACACTAGATATTATTAAGGTAACTAAACGAATCGGATAATTAAAGAAAGAGGTAAAAACAATTATGATGCCAATTAACAAAAAAACAAGAGTAGTTTGTACAATCGGTCCTTCTAGCTCTCCATTAGATGTAATGAATAAGTTAGTAGATGTCGGTATGAACATTGTTAGAATGAACTTCTCTCATGGTTCATTTGAAGAACATTTCGAAAAAGTTGAACATGCTAGAATTATTGAAAAAGAAAGAGGAATCATCATTCCTATCATGCTCGATACAAAAGGTCCTGAAATCAGAACTCATAATTTCGAAGGTGGTCACTGTACATATGAAAAAGGTGATGTAGTTAGAATCTATACTAAAGAAGTTTTAGGTGATAGAACAAAATTCTCTGTTACATATCCTGCTTTATATGAAGATTGCAAAGTCGGTGATGTTATTAGACTTGATGATGGTAATGTCGGTTTCAAAGTCACTGGTAAAGATGAAAAAGAACACGCTTTAATTGCTGAATGTTTAAATAAACATACAATTAAAGATGAAAGAGGTGTTAACTGCCCTGATACACATTTAAATATGCCTTATCTTTCTGAAAAAGATAAAGCTGACTTAATTTGGGGTTGTGAATTCTGTCATGTTGACTATATTTCTGCTTCATTTATCAGAAATAAACAAGATATCGATGATATCAGAAAATTATTAAAAGAACACGGTGGTGAACATATCCAAATCATCTCCAAAGTTGAAAATACTGAAGCTATTGAAAAATTAGACGAAGTTATTGCTAACTCTGATGGTTTAATGGTCGCTAGAGGCGATATGGGTGTTGAAGTTAACCCTGAAGATGTTCCTTTAATCCAAAGAGAAATGTTAGAAAAAGCCAGACATTTAGGTAAGCCTATTATCACAGCTACACAAATGTTAGACTCCATGAAACATAATCCTAACCCTACAAGAGCTGAAGTTAGTGATGTTGCTAACGCTGTTTTACAAGGTTCTGATGGTGTTATGTTATCTGCTGAATCTGCTAATGGTGAATACCCTGTTGAATCTGCAGCTATGGAAGCAAGAATTTCTAAGAAGATGGAATCTTGTATGGATTACAAGGCCTTTGCTGAAGAAGGTTGGACATATTCAGATCATTCTGTAAATGATGCTATTGGTTATAGTGTTGCTACTACATCATTAATGTTAAAAACAGCTTTAACAGTTGTCTTTACAAAAGATGGCGTTGTTGCAAGACATATTTCTAAATTCTTACCTTATAACCCATTACTTGTTGCTACAACAACTAGACAAGCTGCTACATATGCTTGCTTATCATATGGTGTTACTTCAACAATTGTTGAAAAATTACCTGAATCCATCATTGAAGCCAATAAATTAGCTATCAAATTAGCAAAAGAAGTTGGTGTAAATGAAGGTAAGATATTAGTCGTCTGGGGTGAAAATAATGTCCCTAGCGGTGTCAATATCGTTGATGTTAAATAATTAAAAGGAATAAAAATGAGTTTAAATAAAGTAATTAGTATTGATCTTGGTGGAACTAACCTTAGAGTAGGTATAGTTGATGAAAATTTAAATATTCTTACTCAAATTAAGGAAAAGTCTATTCACGATGATTCTAAATTACTTTATTTACAAATAAAGAAGATGGTAAATAAGGTTTTATCATCTTCTTTTTCTTCTAATATTAATAAAATAGGTATCTGCTGTGCTG
>CAVFIT010000082.1:0-19599 GCA_963622735.1 Phocaeicola dorei
GAAGATTATTTCTTTCAATTTTTATCATTCAAAAAGTAGACATTACTAAGTATCTACTTTAAATTGCATTTTATAAATTTTCTTTAATTTTACTAGCTAGACTAGGTAAATTAAAATGCTCTATTTGATTTGGTGTAAATTCTAATGATAATCCATCAGTTTCATATCTAGGAATTACATGAACGTGAAAATGATAAACAGATTGACCAGCGATTTTATTAACATTAGAAAGTATATTAATCCCTTGGACTCCAAGTGAAGAAACCATGGCTTGGCCGATTTTTTGAGCTACTTCAAATGTTTTATCTACTAAATCTCTAGGTACCATTAAAAAATTATCAAAGTGTTGTTTAGTAATTACTAATGTATGACCTTTACTAGCAGGATTAACATCTAAAAAAGCTAGTATATCTTCATCTTCATATACTTTAGTAGATGGTATTTCTCCATTAGCTATTTTACAAAATATGCAATCATCTTTATATGTTTGACTCATAAATAATAATCCTTTCGTTATCATTAATATTATAAATCATATTATTTAATTGTTAATAGATAAATAAAAAAGAGTTCATTTTTAAAGTGAACTCTTTAATATTGATTTAATTAGTTATCAATTACATCAGGATAATTTGTATCGATGTAGGTGTAAAAATCAGGATCAGAATAAGAAATTGTCTTTTTCTTTAAATAATATGTAATAGCATTTTTCTTATATGAATCAGATTTTGCCATGATGTAAGCAGATTCCATTGCTAAACTTCTTTTTGCAGCTTTAACTTCATCAGAATCAGAACCAGAGATAGCGATTCTACCAGTAGTAACAATTGTGTTGATTTGAACAATGTAATAAGAAGAATCAGAAGAAGAATATGTAGCAATATCACCTTTTGTTTCTGAACGTTTTGCTAAAACATATCTTGATTGAACATCATTACCATCTTCACCTTTATGCATGACAACCCAAGAGTTATCTTCAATTGTGTTATCTTTAGCATCATCTTTTTTGATGGAATAGTTAGAATCAAATATAGTTGTTTTTAAATCGTCAGGGAAACTGGAGATGGAATCAGTATTTAAATATGTATCATCGTAGTAGTTTTCTGTTTGAGCTAATTTATTAACAGCTAATAAATAACCTTTTTCAACTGTATAAGCATTAGAACCAGTATATGTTGAAAGTAAAGAAGAATCAGTCTTGTATTGATTAAATAAAGCTATAGATTCTAATGTTTTGTTACCTTTAGAATCTGTACCCCATGTAGGAGTGCCGATTTTACCAATTTCTTCTTCGATTTGATCAGCTAAATTAGAGACGTTCCAATTTAGTAAATCTGCTTCATCTTCTTCTGTTAAAGAAGCACCTTTCCACATTCTAGATAATCTTTTTAAATCAGCTTGTTCAACACTAGCATCACTATTTTTTAAATAGGTGTTTACAAAGTTTTGAACTAATTTTGTAGCTTCGCCAGGTTTATCTGTTCTATCTGTAATTTTGACAGCTGTGATGTTTCTAGCATTTGTTGTACCAATACTTGAATATGCATTTTCATAGATGTATCTAGCATATAAGAATTGTCTTTTAATTTCAGGTTTAATACTTCTATCGATATAGTCAGTATAATCTAAACTAAATACTTCACTATATTCGCTTTCTGGAGTGACTAATACTGTATTAGCTGCAGCTTTTAAGCTGTCAATATCAGTTTTACCATCACTTGTTTTAATTACATAGCCTTGTTTAACTAAACTTAAAGCATATTCAAATTCTTGGAATTGATAATAATCATCGTTATAAGATGTACCTTTAGCAACATCCATGAATTTATCTTCAACTTTTTCAGTGATACTATCTTCATCAATAGCAAAGTCATCAGTTAAATATTCACTAGCAAAGTCATCTAAGATAGTATTTAATTGATATTCATTCTTACTAGATGTAGAAAGATTTCCATAAGCATCTTTATAGGTGTTATTTGTAACATCACCATTAGGATCTGTAATGATATTAACTAAGTTATCGCCTTTATTAGAAGGTAAGTTAACAATATCAGAATCACAAGATGTTAATACTGCTAAAAATCCAACAACTAATAAGGATTTTAATATTTTACTTTTTTTCATAATTTATTTCCTCCTATTAGTTAAGCGTTAGCTCTTCCTTGTTCGAATGCATCAACACTAGAAGTGCCTTCGTTAAATGCTTTAATACCTGTCATAGGAATAACTTTAGAAGAATACATTGTGTTATATTCTTGTAAATATTCTAAGAATGTTAACCAAGAAGAATCCCATGTCTTTTGTTCAGAAAGGGCAGTATCTTTTCTTGTAACTGAAATGTAATTTGTAATAGCGTTTTTGATTTTTGTTGCACCATCACTAGTAAATGAAATCTTAACACCATTAGCCCCAGTTCCTTCTTCAGCAGCTTTTAAATTAGATTCAAACATTCTGAAATCGAAATTAGAATCTAATGTTGATTTAACACTACTAGAAGCAGTAGAAGAATCAGATGAACCATCTTTAAAGTTATTTATCTTTGTTGTGTAATCAGATCTAGATGAAGAGTAGTTATAAGAGATGAATGTCTTACCAGCTTCCCATGATGAATCTGATGTATCAGGTGTATCAATGTTGTAATAAGCAGTTAATTCATCTTGTGTGTGTTCAAATGGATCGTTAATTACAGAGATGAAATGGATACCTTGATATCCAGATGAAGAATCATCACTAACTGAACCAGTACCAGCTCTAGCAACTAAAATAGGGTAACCTTTATCATCACAAAGGATCTTTTTAGAACCGTTGATTTTATCTTTAGTTGTAGAATAAGTGTTACTTGTTTTAAATTGATTTAAATTATCAGATAAACCTTCTACTACTTTAAATCTAGAAGAACTATTAGCTGTATTATAGTCACTAGATGTATAGTAATCTGAATTAGCTTCATCAGTATCATCAAGGTAAATATATGATAAAGAATGGTTATTGAAATAGTTGTTGAAAATAATATTTCTTGGATAATAATTTTCAGCATTTGTAGAAGTTACTTCAACACCTTGGCTATCTTTTGTGGTTTCAGCATACTTTTCTAAACCAAATACTGAAGAATAAGGGATGCCATAAACTCCATCACTCATTAAAGAAGCATATTCATCTTTGACTGACTTACCATCAAATGTTTTAGCACTATCGCTTGCTAATAAACTACTTGAAACTTCTGCGTTATCTTTTGTTGCGCTATTAAAGTAAGCATCATAAGTATATAAGTTAAGTTTGAATTCAGAGACATAGCTAGTCTTTGTTGACATAGGTTGTTGTAATTCACCAAACCATGTAGCAGAAGATGTATCTTCAGACTTATCTCTAGCGATGTTACCAAATGATTCGTTACCAGAAGCTAATCTTTTTACAACGTTTGCAATACTTTTAGCGTTTGCAGAAGAGATCTTACCTTCATATTTTGTAGAAGCATCAACTTTAACTAAGATATGTCTAACATGATATGGGTGGTAATTTTCAATATATTCAGGAATATATGTTTGGTTGTAATTCTTTGTAGAATAGAATTCGTTATTAGCTCTTGTTTTCTTTTCAGCAAGATAATATTTATCTTCTAATTCTTGAATAGAATCAACGCCTTCAGAATCTAATTTCTTTTCTAATTCTTCACTTGTTGTTGTACCATTACTCTTAGCAGATGTTTCAGCAGCTTTTTTGAAATCATCAATACTACCTTGAACGGATTGATCCATACTGGCATCTTTTTTAACGTTAGCTTCAATAAGGATATTGTTAATAGCGTTATAATAGGCTTGAACACCAGTACTTGTATCTAAGCCATAATATTTTTGAAATAAATCATCGGTTGTATATGTTTTATCGCCGACTTTGAGCATTATGCCATCTTTATAGTCATAACCAGTTCCACAAGAAGTTAAGCTTGCAGTTAATGCTGTTACCATAAATAGGGTGGCTATACGTTTTTTCATATAAGTCCTCCTTGATATAGACAAAATATATATTATATTAAAAGGGGTGTCTTTTTCAAGTAAAAATTAAATACTTTTAAAACCTTTTCAATTTTTAATTATTTTTAAGCAAATATATTATATATATTTAAGTCAAATTTTAATCAAAAATCGCACCCCTTTTACACTAGAAAAAATAAAGGGAAAAACCGGGGTATAATCTCAACGCTTGTAAATAAATAATAATTTTATTTTAACAATAAAAAATACATAAATTTTAGAGTGTAATTTTAACTTGATTTTTAACTAATAAAGCGTTTTGATTGAAAAGTCATTAATAGTTAATTATTATATACTAGTAAATAATATTATTTAGAGGTAGTCTATGGAAAAATTAGAAATTAAAGATCTTCATGTATCAGTTGAACAAATGGAAATATTACATGGTGTTAATCTAGTGATTAACAAAGGTGATGTATTAGCTTTACTAGGCCCTAATGGTCATGGTAAATCAACTCTTTTGAATGTTTTAATGGGGAATCCTCATTATCAAGTTACTTCTGGTCAAATACTTTTAGATGGTGAAGATTTGCTAGCTTTAGATGTTGATCAACGTTCTAAAAAAGGTGTTTTCATGGCCTTTCAAAACCCACCTGAAGTAAGTGGAGTTGAGGTCATGGATTTTTATAAACAAATGATTAATTCTCATCGTGATAATCCGGTTTCCTTATTTGAGTTTTACAATATGTTAAATTCTGGTTATAAAAAAGTTGAATTACCTGAAGATATGAGTACTAGACATTTAAATGAAGGCTTTTCTGGTGGGGAAAAGAAAAGAAATGAAATTTTACAGATGATGCTTTTAAACCCTAGTTTATGTTTACTTGATGAAATTGATTCTGGTTTAGATGTAGATGCTTTAAAACTAATTGGTGATTGTATTAAACAACAAGAACAAAAAGGTTCTTCGTTTATGATTATTTCCCATTACGCTAGATTATTTAGCTTAGTTAATCCTACACGTGCTGCAATTATGATCAATGGTAAAATTGTTGTAGATGGTGATGCTTCTTTAATTGAAAAAGTCGATACTAAAGGCTATGAATGGATAAAAGCTGAATACGGTATTGAAGTAAAGAAAATCGATGGTCCTAAACAAGTAGTTTTACAAACTTGCGCTGCAAAAAAGGTTAAATAGATATGTTAGATACTAATATTAAAAAATTAGAATTTGATGTAAATGAATCTAGATTTGATGAAATTAATTTAACATCAAATTTAAGTTTAAACATTAATGTTAAAGACTATTCTTATTATCGTTTAGAACTTGTTATTCTACCAACTAACACTAATGATATTGAAATTAATGGAATTATTAATGTAAATAATAACGCTTCACTAGAAGTTTTACTTATAGATTTTTCTTCTAAAAATGTTAGTGTAAAAATAAATGGAGATTTATTAGACTTTTCTAACACTATTTATCAAGTCGCTAGCGTATGTGATAATTCATATTGTAAAAAAGTCTATGATATTCAATTAAACGCTAAAGGAATAAAGACAAATTCATTAGTAAAAATGAACGGCGTATTAAAAGATGGTGATTTAGCTTTATTAGGAGCTACAAATATAATTAAAGGCGCTAAAAAGAGTGTAGCTAGACAAGAAGGAAGAATTATCAATTTATCTAAAAATGGTAAAGGTCAAGTCTCTCCTATGCTTAATATTTATGAAAATGATATTAAAGCAAGTCATGGTGCTGCTTTAGGACAAGTTCCTAGTGATATATTATTTTATTTAATGAGTAGAGGAATTAAAAAAGACCATGCTATTAAATTAATTACAATTGGTAGTTTAAAACCATTTATTAATATGCTTAAAAATAAAACCTATATAGAAGAATTGACAAATTATATTGATCCTTCTAAGGAGGATAAATAATTATGTATGATACTAAAAAAATAAGAGCAGATTTTCCAATGTTTAAAAATTATCCTACAATGCAGGGTAAACGCTTTTGTTATTTAGATAATGCTGCTACATCATTTAAACCAACTCAAGTAATCAATGGTATTACTTATTATTATGAAAACATATCTGCTAATTCACATAGAGGTGATTATGATTTAGCTCATAGTGTAGATGTTAAATATGATCAAGCTAGACAAGTAGTTGCTGATTTTATTAACGCTAAAAAAGAAGAAGTGTGTTTTACTTCTGGTACAAGTGAGTCTTTAAATATAATTGCTTATGGATTAGCTTCTATTTTAAATGAAGGTGATGAAATATTAATTTCTGAAGCTGAACACGCTTCTAATGTTTTACCTTGGTTTGCTATAGGTAAACTTAAAAAAGCTAACGTTAAATATGTTCCGCTTTCTAAAAGCGGTGAAATCACCATAGAAAACTTTGAAAAATCAATTACTAGTAGAACAAAAATAGTTTCTTTAGCGATGGTTACTAACGTATTAGGTAAAATAGTCGATATTAAATCTCTTGCAAGTATCGCTCATAAACATAATTGTATATTTGTAGTTGATGGTGCTCAATCTGTACCTCATATTAAAACTGATGTTAAAGATTTAGATTGTGATTTTTTAGCCTTTTCTGGTCATAAAATGTGTGGTCCTACAGGTATAGGTGTTTTATATGGTAAATATGATTTATTATGTAAAATTCCACCTTTACTTACTGGAGGGGGAATGAATTCTAGATTTGATACATGTGGGAATATTTTATATCAAATCCCACCTTTAAAATTTGAAGCTGGTACTCAAAATATTGCAGGTGCGTTAGGTTTAAGTGAAGCTTGTAAATATTTATCTAATATCGGTTTAGAAAATATTGAAGAGCATGAAAGAAAATTAAGAGAAAAAGTAATTGAAGCTTTTAGACATAATCCAGATATTATTTTATATAACGAAGATGCTTCAACTGGTATTATTACTTTTAATTTTAAAGATGTATTTGCCCAAGATGGAGCTTCATTATTAAATTCAAAAGGTGTATGTGTACGTTCTGGTCAACATTGCGCTAAGATTTTATTAGATTTTTTAAAAGCCGATGCTACAATTAGAGCAAGTTTATACTTATATAACGATGATGAAGATATCGATCAATTTATAGATGCGTGTAAGCATGGAAAGGATTTTTTAGATGCCTTTTTCAATTAAAGATAATCCTATGATGCTTAGAGAAATCATAATGGATCATTATCAAAACCCTAGAAACAAAAAAGAGACAGATAATCCTAACTATATTACTATTCATATGGCTGCAACAAGTTGTATAGATGATATTTATGTTCAAATATTATTTGAAAATGGAATAGTTAAAGATTGTTTATGGCATGGAACTAGTTGTGCTATTTCTGCTGCTTCTACTTCAATTATGACTACATTAATTAAAGGTAAAAGTGAAAAAGAAGCTAGATATATAATGGATAATTATAACAAGATGATTGATGCTCAAGATTATGATGAATCTTGTTTAGGTGAAGCTATAGCTTTTATTAATACTAATAGACAACCTTCTAGAATAGGTTGTGCTACTATTGGTTGGAGAGGATTTTTACAAGCTTTAGAAAAGGAGAAGGAAAATGGAGGAAAATAAATCTAAATTAGAAGATATTGATTTTGATCGTTCTAAATATGAATTTAAAGATGAAGATGTCTCTATTTTTAAAACTCCTAAAGGACTTTCAAAAGAAATAGTTAAGGAAATATCAACTCAAAAAAATGAACCAGAGTGGATGTTAGAATATCGCTTAAAATCCTATGAAGATTTTGTTAAGCATCATCAACCTGGTTTTGGTCCATCTTTAGATTTTTTAAATTTTGATGATTATACATACTTTACTAGAATGTCTTCTAAGGTTTCAAAAAGTTGGGATGAAGTTCCTCAAACAGTTAAAAATACATTTGATAAACTTGGTATTCCTCAAGCTGAAAAAGAATATTTAGCAGGTGTTTCTACTCAATATGAATCTGAAGCTGTTTATCATAATATGTTAAAAGAAGTAGAAGAAAAAGGTGTTATCTTTTTAGATACAGATACCGCTTTAAAAACATATCCAGATTTATTTAAAAAATATTTTGGAACTTTAGTAAGTTATGCTGATAATAAATATTCAGCTTTAAATGGTGCATGCTGGAGTGGGGGATCATTTATTTATGTTCCTAAAGGTGTTAAATTAGATAAACCTTTACAATCATATTTTAGAATTAATAATGAACGTTCTGGTCAATTTGAAAGAACGATAATTATTGTAGATGATGATGGAGAACTCACTTATGTTGAAGGTTGTACAGCTCCTATCTATTCTAAAGATTCTTTACATGCTGCTGTTGTAGAAATATTTGTAGGAAAACGCGCAAAAATGAGATATTCTACAATTCAAAACTGGTCTGATAATATAGTTAATTTAGTTACTAAAAGAGCTATTGTTGATGAAGATGGTTTAATGGAATGGATTGATGGTAATATAGGATCAAGTTTAAATATGAAATATCCTTGTTGTATATTAAAAGGAGATAGAGCTAAAGGAACATGCATTTCTATTGCTGTAGCAAGTAAAAATCAATATCAAGATGCTGGTGCAAAAATGATACATGTTGGTAAAAACACCTCTTCAAGCATTATTTCAAAATCTATTTGTAAAGAAGGTGGTGTTGCTAATTATAGAGGCTTAGTTGAAATTAAACCTGTAGCCAAAAATAGTTATTCTCATGTTGAATGTGATACTTTAATTTTAGATGATAAATCTAGCTCAGATACTATTCCAACAAATATTGTTAATAATAATTATTCTAATATTGAACATGAAGCCACAGTTAGTAAAATTGATGAAGATGAATTATTCTATTTAATGAGTAGAGGACTTTCTAAAAAAGAAGCTACACATTTAATTGTTATGGGCTTTATTGAACCATTTAGTAAGGAATTACCAATGGAATATGCTGTAGAATTAAATCAGCTTATTAAATTAGATATGGAAGGGAGTATAGGATGATATACCCTGAATATGATGTTATTGTAGTTGGTGGTGGACATGCTGGAAGCCAGGCTAGCTATGTATGTAGTAAAATGGGTAAAAAGACTCTTTTACTATGCCTAAATAAAAAAATGATATCAAATATGCCTTGTAATCCTCATATTGGTGGATCTGCAAAAGGTATAGTTGTTAGAGAAATTGACGCCTTAGGTGGATCAATGGGTTTTATTGCAGATAAGCATTATCTTCAAATGAAGATTTTAAATGCGTCAAAAGGGCCTGGTGTTCAATCTTTACGTGCTCAAGAAGATAAAATTACTTATCCTAAAGGAATGCAAGATTTTCTTTCTAAGCAAGAAAACCTCACTATTTTAGAACATGAAGTTAAAAAAATAGTTACAAAAGGTGATTTAATTGAAGGAGTAGAAATTGAAGATGGTTCTTTAATTAAAGCTAAGGCAGTAATTTTAACTACAGGTACTCATCTTGAATCGACAATTTTACGTGGATTTGATGTAGAATCTGCAGGTCCTGATGGAGAAAAAGCCAGTAATGGATTATCTAAATCATTACAAGAACACGGTATTGAAATGTTTAGACTTAAAACTGGTACTCCTCAGCGTTTAGATCCTGCAAGTATTGATTTTTCTATTTTAGAACCTCAATATGGAACTAACGCTAAATTAGCATTTTCTTATGACACTACTTCTTATCTTCCTTTTGAAAAACAAGTAGCGTGTTATTTAACTTATACAAATCAAGAAACACATCAAATTATTAAAGATCATTTAAATGAATCTAGTATGTATGGTGGGGTTATTAATGGAGTAGGTCCACGTTATTGTCCTTCTATTGAAACTAAAATTGTTAGATTTGCAGATAAAAGTAGACATCAATTATTTTTAGAGCCTGAATCTTTATATATGAACTCTATTTATTTACAAGGTTTTTCAACTAGTATGCCTACATATGTTCAAGATATGATGGTGCATTCATTAAAAGGTCTAGAAAAAGCTAAGATTTTAAAATATGCATACGCTATTGAATACGATGCAATTAAGCCACTTCAATTTGATAAATCTTTAATGCTTAGAAAAATTAAAGGCTTATTTGGTGCTGGTCAAATTATAGGAACTTCAGGTTATGAAGAAGCAGCATCATTAGGACTTATGGCTGGTATTAATGCTTGTTTATATATTGATAAAAAAGATCCATTCATTTTATCTAGAGATGAATCTTATATTGGAATTATGATAGATGATTTAATTACAAAAGGTACAGAAGAGCCTTATAGATTATTATCATCAAGATCTGAATATAGATTACTTACTAGATCAGATAATGCTGATACTAGACTTGGTAAATATGGTTATAAATATGGATTAAACTCTAAGCAAAGATATGATAGATTCTTAAAAAATGATGAATTAATTAATCAAACCATCGCTGATTTAAAAAAGATATATTTAGGTCAAAATGGAAAAGTAAATCAATATTTAATGTCATTAGGGTTTCCTAGTGCAGATCCTAATTTAAATTACTATTCTTTAGTAAAAAGACAACCTGTAAGTTATAAAAAATTATTAGAATTAAATCCTGATTTACCATTATTAGATGATAATTTATTAGAAAAAATGGAAATTAATATAAAATATGAAGGTTATATTAATATTCAAATAAAAGAAGCTGAAAAAGTAAAGTCATATGAAAACTATCCTATTCCTAGTGGATTAGATTATTTACATATGGATGGCTTATCTTTAGAAGCTAGAGAAAAATTAGATATTATAAAACCTACTACTATAGGTGAAGCTGGTAGAATTAGTAATGTCCATCCAGCAGATATTAATTGTTTAATTTTACATATTAAAGCTTTAAATAAGAAAAATTAATTTTTAGGATGATGTTTTAAGTTAAATATCATCCTTTTTATTAAAAAGAAATAAAAAACTGGCTTAAGCATTATAATTTGTTAAGCCAGTCATATATCAATTATTAATGATAAAACTTATATTAATTTAATCTTTAGTGTTTTTAAATTCTATTCTTCTTTTATTAATAACATCTACCATTCTATTAACACCACTTACTGTATTATCATCGAAAAATAAAGAAGATGATGTATTTAATGTAGATATTAAATCGTTGTCTTGCTTATCTAATTTAAAATCAAAAACATTGAAATTTTCAATCATTCTAGAATAATGAGTTGTTTTACATACTACTACAATATCTTGATCAAGTAACCATCTTAATATTATTTGTGCGGTAGTTTTATTGTGCTTTTTAGCGATTTTTTCTAATGTTGGATTAGTAAACATGTTGTTTTTACCTTCTCCAAAAGGAGCCCAGGCTTCAACTTGGACTGAGATTGATTTGTTATATTCAATTTCTTCTTTTCTTTGATAATATGGATTGATTTCTATTTGATTTAGAGCAGGTTTTATTTTGTTAAATGTAGTTAAATCACATAATCTATCATTTGAAAAATTAGATACCCCAATCGCTTTAATTAATCCTTTTTCATAATATTCTTCTAAGGCTTTATAAGAGCCATAATAATCAGAAAAAGGGTGATGAATTAATACTAAATCTATATATTCTACTTGTAATTTTCTAAATGAATCTTCAAGTGATTTTTTAGTTTTTTCATAACCGAAGTTATCTGTCCATATTTTTGTTGTTAAAAATATTTCTTCACGTTTAATATTAGATTGTTTAATAGCATCTCCTACTTCTTTTTCGTTGTTATATCCTTGAGCTGTATCAATTGATCTAAATCCTGCTTTTAATGCATCAAGAACACATTGTTTTGTTTCTTGTTTACTAATTTGATAAACACCATAACCTAGTTTAGGCATTATTATGTTGTTATTTAATTTTACATATTCCATATTAACTCCTTTTCTTAGAATAAAAATGGCACTAGATAAATGCCATTTGTTCTAATAATTGTACCAATCTGAGTATTCTGATTTAGTTTCGACGATATTAAAATCATCATCAATTACTTTTACTTGATTAACACCTAAAACTTCTTGTTGAAGAATAGTTTCAACTCCACCTGATATTGTTGAATCAATCATCATGCATCCTTGACATGCACCAAGTAAAGATACATATACAATTCCTAATTGTTTATCAAAGCCTTTAAATACTATTTCTCCACCATCTCTTCTTACAAAAACAGCGACTTTTTCTAATGTTTCTATAATATTTGAGACTATTGGATCTTGGTCTGGAGTGGTTAATAATTTAGTTTTATCTATTTGCATTTTATTTCCTCTAATCAAAAAAATTATAACATCTTTTATAAAAATATAAAGTTATATGCTTATTTAGATTTTACAAGGTTTATTATTGATGTTACTAAACCGATTATTCCAATAAAGAAAATACATGAAAAGGCTATATTAGTGCCATAGGCGAAATTTAAAAATTCTTGATTTGAAGCTAATACACTTTGAAAAGCTATGTATCCAACAATAGTAGAAGTAAATCCAATAACAGGTAAAATATTTACAAATCTAGATAACCTACCAAATAAAGCAAATATGCAATATATAATAGGTGTATAAAAGGCAAATAATATTAAATATGTTTTAGTATCAGCGTAATTATATGCAAATAATTGATTATAAAAATATTTAGAAAATTCATTTGTAAAAATGTTTGAGTTTGGATTTTCTTTTAAATAACACGAAATAATATAGGAAAATAATATTCCAAGTGCAAGTATTAGATTAATTACAGATATTAATAAACTGATTTTCTTCTTTTTGAATGTCATAATTACTCTTACTACATAAGTATATAATAAATTGGTTAAAAATTAAAATAATATAATAGTACTTTATTTAGAAAAATTTTTTTAACATAGGTGAGTATAATTATAAATATAATTATATGTTCTTTATAATTAGCTTAATTTAATATATAATAACTAGGAAAGTTGGTGTTAAGTATGTTTAATCTTATTAAAAAATTTAAAGTAATAAGTCTTGTAATTGAAATATTAGGAATAATTAGTGCTATTAGTGTATTCTTATGCTGTTATTTCTTATCTGATCAGATATCTGATTTTACAAATCTTTATTTAATTTTACTAGGTTCATTACTTGTTGGATTTAGTGTTGTTCAATGTATTTTTACTTTTGTTTTTTGTTATAAGTTAAATAAGAAAAGACATATTACTGATTTAAAAGCTAGCGATATTGTTGGTAATGATATTGGTGCTGCTTATGATTTTGGTCAAATCGGTTTAATTGTTGTTGATAATGATGGTAATGTATTATGGCTAAATGATTTCATGGAAGATAGAGGTATTAATATTGTTGATGTTAATATTGCTGAATTTGATAAACAATTAGCAGATATCTTTATTAAAAAATCTGAAGATGATTCACTTAACGCTTGTAATATTGTTCACGATAATAAAAACTACCAAGTTAAATATATTAGAGGCGCTAATTTATTTGTATTAAGAGATACAACTGCTTATGAATCACTATTAAAAAATAAAAATGATCATGAACCAGTTATTGGTTATTTTAAACTTGATAACTATCAAGATATGCCTACATCTAGTGATATTGAAAAAGTTCAACAAGAATCTGAATTAAGAAAATTAGTTACTGATTATTTTGAAAAATATAACTGTTTAGTTAAATTTATTGATGTAGATTATTATTTAATTTTACTTGTTCAAGAAGATTTCCAAAAATTATTAGCTGATAAGTTTTCAATTATTAAAACCATCGCTACAAAATATTCTAAAGAAGGTTTAACAGCTTCTTTATCATTTGGTTATGGCTTCCCAGATTACAATAGAAATAATACATTAGCTAGTGATTCATTGAATTTAGCCTTAATTAGAGGTGGTAACCAATGTGCTGTTGCTCCTTTTGGTGAAAATGTAATGTTTTATGGTTCAGGTAATAATGAAACCAAAAACAGTAATAATAGAGTTAGAATTAACGCTAATGCTGATTTATTTAAAACATGTGTTAAAAAGTATGACAATATTATAATTGTTCCTCATATTTATGCTGATATGGATGCTATTGGTGCTGCACTTGGTGTTTATGCTATGTGTAAATCATTTAAAGTTAAGTCAAACATCCTTTATGAAAGTAAAAATGTTGAATCTAGTACAGATAAAGCAAGTAGAGCTATTTTATCTAATGAATTTTTCTCTTCAATATTTGTTAATTTACAAACAGCTAAGACATTAAAAAGTCCTAATACGTTAATTGTAATGGTAGATCATAACTCTACTAAACAATCTATTGTTCAAGGTTTAATTGATGAAAGATATGATCATATAGCTATTATTGACCATCATCCTTTACAAGCTAACTCAGTTAAAGAAACTGTATTTAGTGATGTTGATACTGGTTCAAGTTCAACATGTGAATTATTATCTTTATATATAGATTCATATAAAATCAAAATTGATTTATCTAAAGAAGAAGCTACACTTATGCTTTCAGGTATTTATCTTGATACAGCTAACTTTAAGCAAAAAACAAGAATTTTAACTCATGAAGCTTGTATTATTTTATCTAGACAAGGTGCTGATGAAAAAATGGCTAGAGATTTCTTAAAAGAAGATTATGAAAAATTTGCTTTAAAAAGTAAAATCGTTTCTAATGTTGAAATGCTTAATAGAGATGTCTTACTAGCATGTGCTGATGAAGATGTAATTGTTGATGCTGCTATGTTAGCTTCAGTTTGTAACGAATTAAAAGAAATCGAATCTACAAAGATTTGCTTTGCTATTGGTAAAGTATCTGAAAGTGAAACTTATGTCTCTAGTAGAGGTAATGGCCAAGTAAGCTGTGAAGTTATTATGCGTCATCTTGGAGGTGGTGGACATGTTTCTGCAGCCGCAACTAAACTTAAAGATGTTAGTGTTAGTCAAGTTAAAGAACAATTAAAACATGTTTTAGATGAATATCTAGATGATGCTATTATTTCTGAAAGTGATGATGATAAATAAAAGGAGGATTAATTATGAAGGTATTATTAATTAAAGATTTAAAAAACGTTGGTAAAGCTGGAGAAATTAAAGAAGTTAGTGATGGATATGGCGCTAACTATGTTATTCCTCAAGGCTATGGTAAATTATTAAACGATAAAGTAATGGGCGAATATAAAGCTCAACAAAAGAAATTAGCTATTCAAGAAGAAGAAAACAAACAAGCTGCAAAAGATTTAGCTGCTAAATTAGAAAATATCACTTTGATTTTTGAATCTAAAGTTGGTAAACAAGGTCAAGTTATTGGTTCTATTTCTACTAAAGCTGTTGTTGAAAAATTAAGAAAAGATTATCAAATATCTCTAGACAAAAGAAAATTTATTGATAAATATCAATTAAACGCTTTTGGTGTTACTAAATTAAGAATTGAACTTTATAAAGGTATTGTTGGAACTGTTTCAATTAAAATAGTAGAACAAAAAGGTGAATAATATGGCCGATTCTACTGAATTACTTGAAGCTGAAAGGGCACTTATAAGCGGTTGTATTCAAGATAGAGATATCTATAATAAAGCCTCTACTAGATTAACAATTGATGACTTTTCTAATGATAATATCAAATTAATTTATAACGATATATCTGAACTAATTACTAATACTGGAAAAATAAATTTACCAGATCTTTTAGATTACATGTCTAGAAAAAAGACATTTACTAAAATTAAAGGTGGTAAAAAGTTTTTACAAGAAATAGTAGTATCTTATCAACCAGTTATAGATGAAATTGATGGATATGTTAATACTATTATTGATGCTTCTTTAGTAAGAAGATTCTTTTCTACTATTCATCAAATTGAGGATAATTATAAAAATAAATCTGTTGCTGATGTATCTGATTTTATAGCAGAAGCAGAAAAACAAATTATCGAAGTAACTTCAACTAGAAGAGTATCTGAGTTCCAAACTACTACAAATGCTATTGATGCTTTAAATAATAAATTTAAAAGAGATTATCAATTTAGAAAAGATAATAGAATCACAGAATCTTATTTAACTGGTTATCCTACTGGTTATGAAAATATAGATAGAATTACAGGTGGGTTAGCTGAAGGCGAATTGATTATTTTAGCTGCTAGACCTGCTGTAGGTAAAACTGCTCTTGCTTTAAATATTGCACATAAAACCGCTAAAGCAGGTAGAACAGTTGGTATTTTTTCATTAGAAATGAGAGCGCCTGAAATTATTTTAAGAGTTCTGCAAATGGAATCTAGATTAACTTCAAAAGAAATTACTGATATATCTGTTTCTGATACAGATCAATATTATGTATCTTCTGAAGAGGCAATAAAAAGAGATTCATATAATAATGCAGTTAAAGAATTAACAACTGAGCCATTATTTATTGATGATAATTCAAATTTAACTGTTAATGATATATATGGTAAAACTAGAAAATTAAAATCTCAACATCCTGATTTGTCATTAATTGTTATTGACTATTTAGGTTTAATTAAGTCCCCTAAATCTTCTGGTCAAGTAAATAGAACTAAAGAAGTCGGTGATATTACTAGAGCTTTAAAAGCCATGGCTAAAGATTTAAATATTTCTATATTACTTTTATGTCAATTATCAAGAAGTGTAGAATCTAGACAAGGACATGAACCTCAATTATCAGATTTAAGAGACTCAGGTGATATTGAAGCAGATGCAGATAAGGCATTCTTTATTTATAGACCTGACTATTATAACGACGAAAATAAAGATAAAAATCAAAAAGGTCAATTTTCTAAGCCACCTGTCCAAGAAGATAGTAAACCTTTAAATGTCAATCCAAATATTTCACCTACTCAATTATTGTTACTTAAAAATAGAAGTGGATCTACAGGTAGATTATATTTTCACTTTTATAAACAATTTTGCCGTTTTGAAGCAGTAGCTGATCCTAAAGAGCTTCCTGAGGAGCCTAATAATTAATATGAAATATTGTGTTATTTCTAGTTCCTCAAAAGGAAATTGTACTTTAGTTAATTATAATAACACTACTATTTTAATTGATTTTGGTTGTGCTAAAAAAAGAGTAGTTGAAGGATTAAGCTTATATGGATTAGGGATTGATGATGTTGATAAATTATTAATAACTCATTCACATTCTGATCATATAAAAAATATTAAATATATTTCTAAAGAAAAATACTTAGTTTCCCCTAATGTATTAAAAGAAGAATTAGATGATAATCAATATTTATTCTTTTATAAAGAAATAAAAGTTGGTGATTTATTAATAACACCTCTTCCTTTATCTCATGATGTAATTAATACTACTGGTTTTTTAATTAAAGATCCTAGTGGGGAAACATTAGTATATATTACTGATACTGGTTATATTAAAGATCAAGTATTAGATTTAATTAAAGATTGTACTTATTATATTTTTGAATCTAACCACGATACAAAAATGTTATATGAATCTGATAGGGATTCTTTCTTAATTAGTAGAATTCATTCTGATAAAGGACATTTAGATAATATTGCTAGCGCTAGTTATTTAGCAGATATTATATCTAATAATACTAAAGAAATTACTTTAGCCCATCTTTCTGATGAATGTAATACTCCTGATATTTGTTTAAAGACTTTAACAAAAGTATTCATTGATAAGTTAGGTGAAGTTCCTTCAATTAAAATTAGATGTGCTTCTGATATTGAATTTACAAAAGGTGGGACTTATTAATATTATGAAACTTAACTTTTATTTAGTTGGTAAAGTAAAAGAAGATTATCTAAAACAAGGGTATAATGAATATATAAAAAGACTATCTAAGTATGGTCAAGTTAATATAATATACATTCAAGAAAGTAATGTAATAGATGAATCTAATCAATCTCTTATTCAAAAAGCTTTAGATGAAGAAGCTAGTAGAATAATAAAAGTATTAGATAAGAATTCTACTAATTATTTAATTGATTTACATGGTAAAATGTATGATTCTATCGAATTTTCTAAAATAATAGAACAAGGTAAAGATAAATCTATTTCTTTAAATTTTATAATCGGTAGTTCTTATGGACTATCTAATAAGTTAAGAGAAATAAGTGATTATAAAATATGTTTATCAAAACTTACTACCACTCATCCTCTCGCTTTACTTTTTATTCTTGAACAAGTGTTTAGAGGATTTAAAATATTATCAAATCAAACATATCATAAATAAAAAAGACGATTATTTAAGTATTTAATTACTTAAATTTATAATCGCCTTTTATTTTTATAATTGGCTGGGGTAACTGGGATCGAACCAGTGAATGACAGATTCAGAGTCTGTTGTCTTACCGCTTGACGATACCCCAAAAGCAAAAAGATTATAACTATATTAAATTTAAAATACAAGATTAAAGCGTACTTATATGTACGCTTTAATACTAATTTATTCTTCGCTTTTTAGATATTTATTAGACATTTTAGATAATTGATTCTTAACTGAAATTTGATCAATTGTAAGTTTAATAATGTTTTCTAAAGGTGAATTAGAAGAATAGTCAGCTCTACAAATATAGTTGACTCTTTCTTCTTTTAATAAAGGTAAAACGTGTTCTTTTTTACCTGAAGGGTAAAGTGCGATAGATGTTCCACCATTTTTCTTTCCTAAAATCATTGCAGGAACATCAGTCATACCATCACCAATATAAATCATATTAGAATATGGTACTCTTTTCTTTCTTGTTTTAGAATTTATATCAAAGTCGTTTTTAGGGTCTAAAGCACCTTTTGAAATTCTAAAGAAATATTGTGTTTTTTGAGTATAATTAATTGCAAAAGCAGGCCACATTGCTTCTTTAGTTTGATTATCATATGCAAATTCGCAAGCATAAATCTTTTTAAATTCTTTAGCGATTGAAGTTCCATCAATAATCTCTTTTGTACCTGAAGATATGATGTAATGTTCTACGTTTATTCCTCTAAGTTTTCCATAAGCGTTTATTCTTGAAAACCAGGTAGTAACGCCATTAAAGAATTTAATATCTTTTCCTAATGAATGAAGATATTCTTTAGTGATTGGAATGTTTTTCTTTTTACATTCTCTAATCATTACATACATGTAAGATAATATTCTTTCAACTCCATATTGGTGAGTGAATTTTTCTGTTGTGTCCCAAAACTCTGCAGGAGTCATTCCTAAATTTGGTATAAATGAATAATTTTGCATATCTGTTGTACATAATGTTTTATCAAAATCGTACATTATAGCGACTGTTCTTTCTGACATTTTACATACCTCCGCTTTATTATTTTACAATGTTTCATGAAAAATGTTAAATTTATTTACATTTGACGTCTTTACATAGTACTAATATCTTAATTTTTTTAGGTTTATATGGTTTTATTAGATTTATACTAGCTTTTATTGAATTACCAGTAGTAAATACATCATCTATTATTAAGATTTTTTTATCTTTAATAAGTCCACCATTTTTAATATGAATATATTTACTTACATTTTTTCTTTGGTTTATATTTTTCTTTTTTTGATCTAGTGTATCATCTTTATATAAAACATCTAAATAAGGTAGATTAAATTGATCACACATGCATTTTAAATGGTTAAACCCTCTTTTTTTAATTTTAGATGGACTAGAAGGAACTAAAACTATATGAT
>CAVFIT010000083.1:0-3614 GCA_963622735.1 Phocaeicola dorei
TTATATTGTTCTAATCTTACTCTAGTAGATGAAAACTTAAATATAATTGGATATCAAGAAAAAAAAGATATAAGTAAAAAATATTATTCAGGCTTAGCATCAAATATCGCTACTGGATGTAGTATGGTATTTGATAAATATTTATATGAAAAAATAATTAAAAAATATCCTGAAAACATATACTTGCATGATTATTATATTTTTTTAATCGCTAGATATACTGGAGAAGTATATTACGACACAAATTCATATATATTATATAGACAACACACTTTAAATATGATTGGAAGTAATAAAAAATTATTATCTTCTAGTAGATTTAAAAATTATATAAATCCTAAACAAAAGACATCTGAATTAGTAAAAATATTTTATTTAAATTATAAAGATGAAATAAAAAATAAAGATAAAAAATATGTTAAAATTGCATCTTTATATAAAGATAAATTTAAATATAAGATTAAATTATTATTCTCATATAAAATAAGAAAAAGAAGATTAAACTTCATGTATAAGCTTCAAATTATTTTTAATAAGTATTAAAGATTTTTCTATTCTATCTAGTTACTATCAATTAGAATTACTTATATATTAATAAGAATATATAAATAACAAGCGTTAATGATATGATTGGTAGAAAAAAGAAACAGAAGAACTATTAAATTTATATTCATCTAATAAAGCTGAATTAGTTGCAGTTTATGGTAGAAGAAGAGTAGGTAAAACTTATTTAATTAATGAAACATTTAATAATAAATTCTTTTTTAAACACGCTGGATTATCATTAGACGAAAATAATAATAAAAAAACAAATATTCAATTATGAATACTTTAATATCAACTTATGGTCTTTTTAAAAATAAATACTATTTTACATTTAAAAATTCTATTACTTTAGAAGATTTATTTAAATTTTAATTTTTATTCACTTAAAAAATAAAACTTGATTGTTTTAAATGTAAATATTAAAGCCTCATATTGTTTAATTTAATATTCCTCAGTTTATTGCATCTATTAGGAAATAATATACAACATAAGTAACAATAAATTACTTGAATTAAATAATATGAAGATAGGAAAATAGATTTGCTGACAAAATCTTGATACTTTCAATACGAATAGTAATTTTCTTTTTTGATAAAAAAAGAAAAAGCAACTGCCATTTTGGTAGATGCCTTTTGATAAATATTGTGATTTGGATAGAAACTACTTTTTGAATAGCTCTGAGTGGGTACCAAGTCGATAGAGCATCAATACAAGAACATTATTATTAATTTCATAAATAAGCAGCCAATCTGGTTCAATGTGACATTCACGTGTTCCTTTATAGTTTCCATTAAGATCGTGGTCTTTATACTTTGCATCTAGTGTTTCGCCATTTGCTAAAATATTAATTACCTCAAATAGTTTATTAAGATTCTTGTTTTGCTTTTTTGCAAGTTTTAGATCCTTTTTAAACTGATTGGTAAACTGTACATCATATTTCATACTTCTAATGCCGTTTTAAGGTCATCCATGCTGGAATATTTTGGAGCATTAGGATCGCTTAAAAGCTTTTTACCTTCTGCAATAGCAGCAGCTGTAGTGTCATTAGGTACATCTAGCTTTAAATCAAAAGGAATTCCATGTTCGCGGATAGAACTTCTTAAGAATATATTAATTGCAGTTGTCATATTAAGACCGAGTTCATTGAATATTTCCTCTGCTTGATCTTTAACAGCTTTTTCTATCCTAATGTTTAAATTAGTAGTTGCCATATATAACACCTCCGTTTAATTATAGTGTATGTAAAAATGCTGCTTATGTCAACACGTTGTCATTAAAAATAGTTTTAAAACATATTAAAATCAAGCTGAGTTGGAATGTTATTATACGCCTCTGACTTTTTTCATTTTGTATTTTTGATAATGCTAAACTGAATATTTTGTTATTACATATTAAAATAATTGAATATTGAAATAGTTTTTTGATGTGCTATAATTAAATAGTCTATTTAAGTAGAAGAATAGTAGTTATAAATTTAATCTACAGAGAGTATCGATATGGTGAAATGATACGATTAAATAATAATGAATCCACCTTCAATAAAGACTTTATAGATACTTAATGAGGTAAATATTATATTTACAAAATTGGGTGGCACCACGATATATTCGTCCCATAAATATAATGGGATTTTTTTATTCCAAAAAAGAAAGGATATTTATATGTTAGACGTAAAATATGTTATTGAACATTTAGATGAAGTAATTGAAAGATTATCTACTAGAAATGATGATTTTACTTATTTAAGAGAATTACCTAAATTAGATGAAAGAAGAAAAGAATTAATCATTAAAGCAGATGCTTTAAAGGCTAATAGAAACACTTTATCTAAACAAATCGGTAAATTAAAAGCTGAACATAAAGATGATGAAGCAAAAGCAATGATGGATCAAATTACCCATGATAAAGAAGATATTGCTAAATTTGATAAAGAAAAAGCTGAAATTGATGAAAAAATTCATCAAATTATGTTAAAGACTCCAAATATACCTGATAAGAGTTTACCTATTGGTGTTGATGATTCTGCAAATAGAGTAGAAAAATACGTAGGAAAGCCTACTGAATTTACATTTAAACCATTAGCTCACTGGGATTTAGGAGCTAAAAAAGGATTATTTGATTTTGATAGAGCTGCTAAAGTTGCTGGCACAAGATTTACTTTCTATTTAGGTGCGTTTGCTAAATTAGAAAGAGCCATAGCTGCTTTAATGCTTGATACACATGTTGAAAATGGTTATACAGAAGTTTTACCTCCTTATATGGTAAATACAGATTCTTTAACTGGTTCAGGTCAATTACCTAAGTTTGCTGATCAAGCTTATAATACAACTCCAGGTGATTTTTGGATGATTCCTACTGCTGAAGTTCCTGTTACAAATTATTATAGAGATGAAATCTTATCATTAGAACAATTACCTAAGTGGTTTTGTGCATATTCATCTTGTTTTAGAGCTGAAGCAGGTGCAGCTGGTAGAGATACTAGAGGTATTATTAGACAACACCAATTCCAAAAAGTTGAACTTGTTAAATTTTGTACACCTGAAACATCATTTGATGAACTTGAATCTTTAACAAAAGAAGCTGAAAGAATTCTTGAATTATTAGAATTACCATATAGAAGAGTATGCTTATCTACTGGTGATGTTGGTTTCTCTTCTGCTAAAACATATGACTTAGAAGTATGGATGCCTTCTTATAATGACTATGTTGAAAAAGATGGTAAATATATTCCTACAACATCTAATTATAAAGAAATTTCTTCTTGTTCTAACGATTTAGATTATCAAGCAAGAAGAATGAACATTAGATTTAAAAGAACAAAAGATTCTAAAACAGAATATGTCCATATGTTAAATGGTTCTGGCTTAGCTGTTGGTAGAACAGTTGCTGCTGTTATTGAAAATTATCAAAATGCAGATGGTACAATAACTGTTCCTAAGGCATTAAGACCTTATATGGGTACTGATTTAATTAAATAATTTAATTGAATAATTGAATGAGGTAGAAATTAAACTATCTCATTTTTAATTTATTAAAATAGTAAAACGATGAAATTATACAGATTCATT
>CAVFIT010000084.1:0-5589 GCA_963622735.1 Phocaeicola dorei
TTGATTTAATAGAATTTAATAGTGCCTGCTTTTTCTTAGCATATTTTTTGTTTTCAGGAACACTTTTAATATAATTATACGCATTAATAATATCCAAATATTTAATTGTTATAGAAAACATATCATTTACTCTTGATGGTAAATTATGTGCCTCATCAATTAATAAACCATATTTACATTGTAAACCTTCAGTTTCAAAAAAACGCACTAGTTTAGCATGAGGATCAAATAAATAATTGTAATCTGCAATAATAAATAAGCAGTAATTAGCTATATCTAGTTGAAATTCATAAGGACATATCTCATATTTTAAAGCAATAGATAAAATATTAGAAGAATCAAATAAATCGTTTGAACTTAATGATTCAACTAATATTTGATTAACTTTATCATAATATGACTTAGCAAATATGCATTCATCAGGGTTACAATGCCCTTTTTTAGAGTTTGGACATATTTTTTCTTTACTAGTTAGTACAATACATTTAGCTTTCAATCCATTATTTGATAGTAATTTAATTGTGTTAAATGCCACCATTTTTATCGATGATTTACTAGTTAAATAGAATATTTTTTCTAAATGTTTTTCTTGCAAGACTTTTAAAGACGGAAAAATTGTAGAAATAGTTTTACCTATTCCAGTTTTAGCCTGTATATAACTAATTTCAGATGTTTTTTCATTATTATAAACATATTTTATTAAATCTTCTTGACCTTTTCTAAGTGAAGAAAATGGGAATTCTAAATCTTGAATAGATGCATAGCTTTCTAAATAAAACTCATCCATTATTTTTAAAAATTTAACGTATTTATCGACTAAAATATTAATTTCATTAGTCAGTTGATCAATATCATAAAAAAATAAATATTGTTTAATATTTTTAGAATTAATTTGAGAAATATATGTTAATTGAACTTTTATTTTTTCTAAATTATGATCTGATGCATACATATATGCATAAAACATAGCTTGACCTAAGTGCCAATCCTTCTGTTGATTATAAAAATTTTCTAAATCATCATTTGTAGTCTTTATTTCATCAATAGTTATATCTTTAGGGCCATTTTTAATAACACCATCAGCAATTCCATTAACTGATAAAATAAAATCATCATATTCAAAATTATGTTTTAATCTATATTCAATTTCATAATTAGATGATTGTTTATTTTGATGTTTTTTATGTAAAATAGTTCCTTGTTGCATGCTTGCAATATTAAAAAATCTGGTATCAATATCACCTTTTCTTAATAACAAATCTACAATTTGATGAACATTAACCTTAATAATTCTCATTTTACATTACAAAATATGTAGGTGTACCCATTTCTTGATTTATGAAAGTTTCATCTTCTACACCTATTATTAAATATTTACCATCGTCTTTTATATAAGTAGAAGCTATATCTCCATTTTCCAAAAATGCATCTTTATAGCATACTAGTACATATTTATTTAACGGTATATCAATTTGATTTAAACTAGTAGCTTTCTCTTTTTTATTATCGCCTATATCAATTAAATAATTTGTATTATCTTTACTAACAACTTTAGCAAGTAATTCAGTTGAATTAACAAGTTCTACATCTTCATTTAAATACGCTTTTATTGTTGAATTAATTAATATTTGTAAAGGAGGATTTATAGCTTTTAATTGACCATTAATTTTTAATTTAATATATTTATTGGAATTAAAAATATTAACACCAATTAATTTGTCGTTATTATAAATCCCCACAAAATCCCCTTTCATTTTATAAGAAGTAGGATTTTTATTATTATCAATAACTATAAATATGGTGTCTTGAAATGCAGGATAATTAAAATATAAACTTCCTTTGTATTTCATATATTATTCTTTTATACCGATTATTCTATGTATTTTATTTCCTTTAGAGCGGAACTTAATTTCATATTCAGATTGAACATCGTCTTTTTCTATATCGATGTAATCATCTATAAATGTAGTCTTAAATTTATTAAATTGATCAAAATATTTTTTAGAATCTTCATAATAAACATCATTATCAGATTTATATAATACTTTCCCGCCTTTTTTTAATAAATTATAATAAACTTCTAAACGTGTAGGATAGGTTAATCTACGCTTATGTTGTCTTTTTTTAGGCCATGGATCATTAAAATTTAAGTAAATAACATCTAATGATTCAGGTTTAATTTTTTCAAATAATTTTTCAACAGGTGCATTGAAAAAATGTAGATTTTCTATTTTACAATCATGTTCTTTTTCAAATGCTAATAATTTTTTTACGCTTGTAGCATATGCTGAAAAGCATACTTCAACACCTAAAAAATTATCGTTTGGATTATTATATGCTTTTTGAATAATAAACCCACCTAATCCTGAACCTATTTCTAATTGATTAATTTTAAATATTTCATCATTAGAAATATCATCCATGTTATATGCTCTATCTTTATTTGCATCAACTAGTGGTTGAGCCCAATCTTTATGTCTTAATCTCATATTATTTATTTTTCTTACTAGCTAATAATCCCATTTGATATATAGCTTCTCCATAAATTCCAATACTAACTTTAAACGCATCTAATGGTAAAAATTCCCCGTCTTGATGCATAAGTGTATCAACATTAGGAAATTCCATTCCAAAAGCAACTGTATTTTTAGTTTCTCTTGAATAAGTTCCTCCACCAATAGCACATGGTTTACTAACTTTATCACCAGTGTGTTTTTGATAAACTTTTAATAATGCTTGTATAAAATCAGATTCAGGATCAATAATAAATCCATTACTACCACCTAAAGAGATAATATCATCACATTTAGTGTTATTTTTTACATTATTAATAGCTTGTTCACATGTAGTATTATCAGGTAATCTCATATTGACAAATAATGATAACTTACCATCTTTATATTCTATTTTACCTACACAATAAGAAGAATCTTTAAAATATTTAGATGTGTAATCTCCTTTAAATGATTTACCATCACCAATTTTATAAAATTCATAAATATCATGTAATATTGGTAAATTTAAATAATCACTTAATAAATTTAATAAGTGTAAACCAGCATTAATTCCATTCCAAGGCACAGAACCATGGCTAGCCTTTCCTTTAATATTTAATATATTATTTTCATAACTAATTTTAACTTCTTTATGTTTATTAGCGTAATTATTAACTATATCTTTAATAGAAGAATCTATTTCAATACTTACATCATCTAAAACTATATTTAAAGCTTGTCCAAATGAAAATTCTTTAACACCTTTTAAATTAACATTATAAATAGCTTGATAAGCGTAAATACCTTTTTCAGCAAAAATAAGTGGATAATTTGCATCAGGAGAAATACCATAAGTGGGATATTCCTTTTTTAAAGAATGGAAATAATGTTCTAAACATGCACTTCCTCTTTCTTCATCTCCACCTACTATAAATCTAACTTTATAACCGTTAATCAAATTATTATCAATTAACATTTTAATACCATATAAGCAGCTAATTAAAGGACCTTTATCATCAGAACATCCTCTAGCATACATTTTGTTATCTTTAATAGTAGGAGTAAAAGGATCAGTTTTCCAATTTTTAGAAACAGGTACAACATCTGCATGAGCATATACATCAATTAAATTACCTTCACCAATAGTAAGTTCAGTACAATAATAATCACATCTATCAACGTTAAATCCTAATTTTTTACCTAAACTAGCAACATAATCTAGTCCTTTTCTAACACCTTTACCAAAAGGTTGACCTTCGCAAATTGTTGATTGATCATTTATAGTATTAATAGATACAAACTCTTTTAAGCTATTTAAAGCTTCATCATAATATTTTAAGCCTTCATTTTTAAAATCAAATTCGTTCATATTATTTATTTCCTTCCTTTGTTAAATTAAAATCAATATCTATATTAAATGCTTTAGCGATTCCTTTAAATGTAACTAGTTCATCATATTCAAAGTCTTTAAATTTAAGTTTTTTAGATAATACATCTGAAATAAGCTTACCATCTCCACCACAAATAATTAATTTTAAGTTGTTATCTTCTTGTTTTAGTTTATTGTAATAACCTAATAGTTTAAAAGCTTCTCCATATGTAGAATTTGAATTTATAGCGTCTTTAGTTTTTAAAGAAAATATATTAGAGGGTATCTTAACTTTAAAAGAATCTAGTTTTTCTGTAGATAAAGATAAAGAAATATTTAATAAATATAAACCAGGTCCAATAACTCCACCTAAGAAATTTGAATTTGAATCAATATACATTAATTTACTTGCAGTACCATAATCAGCAACTAAACTTGAACTTGACGCTCCTAATATATCAAATAATAAATCAGAACCAAGAACATCTAAATTATCAACTTTAAAGCCAAGATCTTTAATTTTATCTTTTAAAAGCAATGTATCAATTACTAAATAATCTTTGATATTATTATCATCTAATACTCTAATTAGTTCTTGCAATTTTAAAGAATTAACATAAGATATAAATACTTTAGAATCTTTTCTTATAACTGTCTCAATTAAAGGAACAAAATCTTTAATTGAATGCATTTTAAACGATTCTCCATATTTATCAAAATAATAAATATGAAATGATGTATTACCAATATCTATTAATAAATAAGCTACATTTTCTTTCCCCATGAATAATATTCCTCATCTTTTTTAGGGTCAACAACTTCTTCTATTTTAGAACATAATGAAAAAGAATAATCTTTAAATTCTTGTTTAAAGTCATCTAGAGAAATTGGAGCTTGAAAATTAATATTGTGATAGTAAATCAAATCATTTTTTAAATAAAATAAAGTACTAGTTTGAAAAGAAGTAGGATTAGTTTTTATTACATATCCTTCTTTCAAATAATTTATAGCTTCTTTAATAGAAAAATCTTCAAACTCTGACATACTTTACTATTTTATCAAATTTATATATAAAATTATATATAAATACTTAATCATTTGATGGAATAATTTCTTTAGCTTTAGAGTCAATTAAAGAATATAAATAGCATTTACCTTCTAAATTAAATTTAGATTTTATAGTTTTATAATAATTAGATAATTGTCTAACATAATTATCATCATCTAAGTTTTTAAGCTTATAGTCAATAATCACAAAGTCATCTTTGCCAATCAATAATAAATCTATATAACCAAAAGATTTTAGTTCATCATCAAAATATTGATATTCATGATATTCAACATAATCTTTGTATTTTTTAACTAAATCAGAATTCAAAAAATTTAAAATGTATTTTTTTACATTACTTGGTTCATCTTTAATAATAGATAAATCAGGATTTTTAATAGACATAACTTCTAAAATATTATGTAATTTATCACCAAATTCAACTATTTGTTTTGCTTGATGAGTTATTTTAGAAGAATTGAATTCCTGTTTTTTAAATTGCTTATAATTAATGTCTTTCGGCTCAATATCACGATAAGTGATTTCAATATTTGAAGCTTCAATTTTTTCAATATCAGGAATACTATTTAACTTAATTTCATTGTTAAGATCATCTAAGTTGTAGTTAATTGTAGAATCATCAAATACATAACCAGAATATAATAAAAGATCTGAGT
>CAVFIT010000084.1:5599-6505 GCA_963622735.1 Phocaeicola dorei
TTTAGGTCTAGTTATTTCAACATAAAATAGTCTAATTTCTTCTTCAATAGTGGATTGTTCATTTATTTTTCTTAAATAATAATCAATAGGTGTTTTAGTATTTTTTAAATTAGATATGTTGTCTTTATCACTTCTAACAAATGGTAAATATAGACCAGTTTGATTTGTATAAAATAATTTAGCCTTGTCTTTTTTCTGATCCATGTTAAATTCAGTATAGTTAAACATACAATAAACAATATTATATTCAAGACCTTTTGATTTATGAATTGTACATAAAGTTACTGCATCTTCTACTGAGTTAGATATTTTAACTTTAGATTCTAATTCCTTATCTTTTACATTTTTAAAATAGAATATTACATCTTCTGAAGAATAATGTAATTTTGACATAGTTTTTAATACATCAAAGTAATTTTCAACATTAGAAAGATTAACTATAGGATTATATAAATCCTGAATGCAATTAAATAATGAAAATTCCTTAACAATTTTAGTGAATATAAAATATATATCCATATTTTTATAAGTCTTGTTAATTTCTTTTAATTTTTTAACTACCTCGTTATCATCAAAATTATCAACTGGTTTATTTTCATTTAAAAATGTTTTTATTAAATCAGGATTAGACATTTTAAATAATGGTGATCTTAAAACGCTAATTAAGCTAATTTTAAATTCATTAAAATATTTTTTATATCCTAAATCTATATAACAATATAACAATATTAAATTTCTTATAATTACAACAATTTGTTGTAAATTAATATCTTCTTCAGCTTCAATTTTTAATGGAATGTTATATTTTTTAAATATATCTTGAATCTTAGAAAAATTCGAGGTATTTCTAGATAAAATACAAAAATCTTTAAATGAAATTTGATGTCCTAGATAATATTTAGGATT
>CAVFIT010000085.1:0-6450 GCA_963622735.1 Phocaeicola dorei
TTAGTACACTCATTTTCCTTTTTTATCAAATCAGATATCTTATTAATACATTCTTTAATCTTATCATTATTAATACGCTTTAAATAATACTTTAAATTTTCATTTAAATTATGCCCTGCAGACATGACAAACTGTTTAGCTATATACATTCTTTTAGTTTCATCAATATAGAACTTTAATTGTTCTATTGATAGTTCAGTAGTTTCGTTAATACATGTTGGAATAAAAGAACCTAAAAGACAATCATATTTATTAAAGATAGATACAGTCATTCTTTTATTGTAAAATAATTCAAATAATTTCTTAGAAAATATAACGTTAGAATAAATATTAATAGTATCTATATTGTTTAATACAATAAGTTCTTTCTTATTATCATTCTCAAATATTAAATTATAATCTTCTTGAGTTAATATTCCATCACTTACAATATGATATTCATCACTCTTAACACATAATGGAGACTTATTCCACAAGGAATAATGTTCATAATTCGATGTTCTACTTATTTTTTTAAGCTCATATTTATTATTAGATTCAACCCTGATATATTCATATCCTAAAAATATAGGATTATTAAGTTTACTATCAATTATTAAGGTCTTCTTTTCATTGAGATTCAAGTCAAGTTTTCTTATTGCAAGTGATACTTGTTCTTTATAATTATTTATTTCATTTATTGTTTTAGCAAATATTCTAATATCGTCTGCATACCTTATATATTTAACATCTTTAAACATGGTATCTAATTTAGTTAAATATAAATTACTTAATAAAGGACTTAAGAGTGATCCCTGTAATACTCCTTTAGATAAAGTGTACTTTTTAAATTCTTTCTTAATATCAACCTTAATAAACTTAAAGATTAAATTAACAAAGTCATTATCATTTAAGGTATCCATTAACATTGAATATAATATATTATGATTTATATTATCAAAGTATTTTTTAATATCTACATTAAGTACGAAGGTATATCCTTCATTTAGATATTCCTTCATTGTTAAAGCAGCAATCTTAACACCTTTATCTTTTCTATATGCATAACTATTATCTTGAAACAAACTTGATATAATCGGTTCAATTATTTGATAAATCATTCGTGAAACCAATTTATCAATACTATTTATTTTAGCTATAGTTCTAACTTTACCATTCTTAGACAGAATATCAGTTAAAACCACTTCACAGGTTTTATAGGTATTAGTTTTTAATAAATCTATTAATAGAGTTTTTTTATTAGTTAGATATGCATCTAACTGACTTACTCTAAGTCCATCAGAGCCACATGTATCTTTACTTTCTTTTAAATATAATAAAGATGTTTCAATATTAACATCACTAATTAAATCATCAAATAAACTCAAACTAATTTCTCCACAATTTCGAAGCACCCAAATCCACAAGAATTTCTAGCTCCAAGTCCTGTATAATATAAGAATTCTATATATTTAGGATCACCCTCAATAATATAATATCCATTATATCCAGTAATATAAATATTAGGTTTCTTGTATAAAGTAACATATTTTTTATTATTACCTACAGCACTTAAAGATATAGTATCTTCTATAGATTCATTGTAATAATCAAAATATTTATCTTTAAAATTATTAATTAATATTTCATTAAATTTAGGATTAGTAGGTGGATAGAATATTCTTATTCCATCCACTGTCCTATCCACATTTATTGGTGATTTTAAATTTATTAAATATTTATTACTAACAAATTCAAACTTATTAATATCAATTTTTTTTAATTCAATCTTTTGATTAAACAATTTTAATTCACCTTTTATTCCTGTTTCAAATGATTTACTAATATCCTCATCTAAAATTCTAACAGTTAAAAATAAATGATTATTAAATATTAACTTTTTGTTTTCAAACTTACCACCGCTTAATAAACTAAATGTAAAAAATTTAAAATTTTTACTTTCGTCAGACTTATCATGTAAATCTTTACAGCCACCATTTCTAATGATTGTATATATTAAACTTTGAACTTGATAATGATAATTAATTGGTATTATTAAGTTATTTGTTTTAAAGGTTATGTTATATGAATTCATTATTACCTTCTACCCGATTTGTAAGGATTTTTTTTGTTAATATTCTTGTTTGTATCATATCCATTTAATATAGGGCTTTTTCTTGCTGAACCACTAATTAGAGGAGCCAATTGTTGAGGATTTTCCATTTTTTTATTAGAAGCGAACCACTTAAATCCTTCATCATTAATTGGATCATTATTAAATGGATAATTAACTAAAATTTTATTTTTAGTATACTTATCCAAAGCTGTAAAATCAAGAATATATTCAAGTTCTAAATCAGTTGGTTGATTTGTCCAAGATACATTGTTTTTAATTTCCTCTATATCTAATTCGCAAGAATTTAAGCTAGTTACAGTAAAATTACATGAACCAAATCCAAATGGTTTTCCATGACCTAATTTATGACAATGTTTATCGTCAACTAACGAAATAGCTTTATATAAATTTAACACTTCTTCCTTAGTTAAATCATTAAAATATACCTTGCCATTAAATTTATTACCATTTAAATTATTATCAATATAGTAATATCTAGATTTCAATTTAGAGTTTGTATTATTTCCAATTTTTTTTCTAATATTTTCTATATTTGGTATATGATGCCAATAAAATTTACGACCTTTAATAGAAGCCCCATTATCCCAATCATCATTTGTACTTTTTAATTTAGCATAAAAGTATTTATTTGAATATTTTGGACTTCCGCTAATTAAATCTATATATTTTGCTTTACTATAATCATAATTATTGATAGTAGCATCGCTAAATCTAACTCTTCCAGAAACTGAATTTTGATCATTGATATTACCAAATAATAAACATGCAGGACATAATGTATCAGTACAATTATTTGAATTATCAACTAATTCACGTAAACTTGTATTAAATAGTACTCTTCCTACTTGAGCAGGAGAAAATCTAAAGTTTCCATTAACAACATCATAATATATTGTAATAGTTTTATTTTCATTTAAAGCATCGAGATATCTTTGATATGTACAATTTAAATTCTTATCAACAAAAGATTCGATTGAAGCAATTAATCTTTTAAAATTGTCATCATTATTTTTTATTGTTAATAATGGTTTTCCTTTTTTAACAAATACTGAAACACAAATATTTTCTTCAGGTTCTCCTTTCCCAGATTTTTTTTTAGGTATTGCGTTACCAATTGTTAAATAACCTTCTTCATCACCATTATTTGTTTTAGATATATCATCAAATTCTGTATCATTAACATTAACATATACTTTTTCAAACATATCATAAACTTCACCATCAACATTTATTGTATAGTTATCAATTTCTTTGTCATAAGCATCTTTATATTTATCAGCTGCATATAGTTTCCATTCGTCGCTTGATTCTTTAACTAGTACACCAGGTTTATATGATTTCTTAGGGTCTAATCTTTCCGAAAAATACATATCATTCTTTTTATCAAAATTAAAACAAGAATTAGTTAATGCTTCATAAACATTTCTTATGCAACCTTTTATTTCACTACCTGGAATAACAGGTTGATACTTTGCATCTTGTTGTTTCTTGTTAGCAAGGTCTTCATATGAATATATACCATAAGACTTACTTACGCTAGAATCTAAATTAAACTCATCTGAAGAAGTATTAGGTATAATTAATGGTGTTTTTAATTCAATTATGTATTCAAAACAACCTGAATAAGTATTTTCGCTTTCTAAATCTTTAATAGATTTTCTATTTGATACTGATCTAAAACTTACAAATGCATACGGATTAATAAATGATTGAGCCATACTTATTTCACCTCCACTAACCTTGAACCTCTGACATATAATATACCATCTTCATTAAAATCTAAATAATTTCTTACAACAATTTTGTTCTTATTTGAATATTTAGATTTATAAAGTTTAGAGTATAATTTAGAAATAAACATTTCTTCATCAAAATGTAATTGTTCATCATTATCTTTTATAGTATCTTCAAGATGTATTTGATTATAATTATTATCAATTAATACATCTTGTGATTTATCAAATAAATGTGCTTCAATAATATTCTCTTCTTTTAAAATTTCATCAATAGAGGAAACTTCTTTTAGTATTACATCATTCAATTTATAAATTAATGTCCACATATTATTCTCCTCCATTTATTATTTCGCCTTCAAAGATACCATAACCAATAGATGTTTCTGCACCTACCGCAATTAAGCCATTACACAAAGCTTCAACAGATTTAATTAAATATTTTTTAGCTTCACTATCAATATCTTTATAAAATGATATATTAAATCTAATTTTTTCAGCTGTACTATCAATTAATGCCTTTGGCATAAATACTTGTTCATCAAATAGTGCACCGTCATCGGCACCGC
Source organism: Phocaeicola dorei (assembly GCA_963622735.1). Lineage (GTDB taxonomy): Bacteria > Bacillota_I > Bacilli_A > RFN20 > CAG-288 > Scatoplasma. The sequence continues at coordinate 4,419 of CAVFIT010000085.1, forward strand.
CAGTAAAGCGATTTATTCTAGTTCTTTGTTTTGTAATCAAATGTCCTTCAATATATAAATCATCAATAACATATCTAGTGTTTGAATCATTGTTATTACTATCTCTAAATAACTCTTCTTTATGATCTTTTTTCGCAAGTTTATAAGCATAAGCTCTTATTGCACCATTTAATGAAGAACCTGGTACAACAGCAACATTTTCATTATTAATTAATGTTAAAGATTTTGTATCAGTTTTTTCTTTCAATCTTGATTTTGTCTTAATATTAATTAATGAAACAGGTCTCAACATTGCAGTTATCGATTCCATTTCACTTTTAGACTCTTTAATTGAATTTGTAATATCATTCATATTACATTTATCCAAGGTAACATTTATATCTTTAGAAAATTTTAAATATTCATCTAAATTAAAGTTAGAAAAATCAAATACTTTCTCTTTTAAACTTATTACCTTTAACTTCCCTAAACCTCTATTTTGTTTAAAGCCTATTCTATAAAATCCATTATTTATTTTAGAACATATATCAAGAATATCACTTCTTACACTATCGATATCAACATCAATTTCATCATTTATTGTATACTCAATAAAGAATGAAAAATTTGTACCTTTTTCAATAATTTCATAGTCAAATACTGCAGTATTAAGACTATTTTTAGTATTATAATCTAGCTTATTACCATCTCGGTAATACACAAAATAATCTTCATCAAATATTCCATCAGATACAAATAGTGGTGAGTAACCATCAGTTGAACCTATTGAATATAGTTTCTTAGCATTAGTTTGTTTACCAAACAAGCAACCTGAAATTGTAGAAGCAGGAATATATGGCTTATTATCGCTATATCTAATTACATCATGGTCAGTTTCAATGTTTTCACCATTTCCAATGGAAATAGGAGATAAACATTCAAGCGTGAATGAATAAAATAATTTAGCCTTATTTTTTATTTGATTCATTTATTCTTCCCTCCCACTTTAATAAATTTAAATATGTAGTTAAATATAATTTATAGTTTGATTCATTATATTCATTACTAATCATATTTAATAGCTTATTAACATTATTTTTTATATTACCATTTGCAATTTTTTTAACTTGTTCTTTAAACTCATTCAATGACTTAGTTTCTTTTAATAAATGCAATAATCTTTCAAGTTGAGTTTGATTAATAAAAACCTTGTTTTTAGTTTCGTAGTATTTTGATAAAGCTTGAGTTAAAACTTCTAAATCTTCACTTTTATATTCTTCTTTTTCTTTTATTTCTTTTTCAATATAAGGATTATTAGTATTTTCAAGATTTGATCTATTCACAATTATATAATCAAATTTTGATACATTACATTTACTCAAGAAACTTTCGATGTCTGATGTTTTAGAGCCAGTTAATTCTATATAAGAGCCTCCATCAATTGCAGTTCTTGCAATCTTAGGTAAACCCCATAACATATTAAATCCACCTAAATTAGTATATTTAAGTGAATAATTATCTACATTTAGATTACAATTAATATGCATAGCTATGTCATTAGCTTCTAATATTTCCTTATTATCTATACTTAAAGATACTGGTGCTTTAAATATCAAAACGTCACCATCATTTTTCTTTTCTTTAACAGATTCTATTGATATCTTGCACTTACCATATTGGCTATTTTTACTTTTACCAAAATATACTATTTCTTCATTAACAACTTTAAATAATTCTTTTAATTTGTCTATTTCACCATAAACATAACAAACAAAATGTTGATTCTTTTCTAGTGATAAGAATTGATAGAATTGGTCTACCTTACCATTTGATTTTAGTGAATGATGATAAGAATATTCATATTCAGGTTCTATCAAAGTTAAATTATTAATATCAATTTTATTTTCAAATGTACTCACCTTAATAAACTTATTATCAAGAGAAGCTATTTTTCTTTCTACTTTATTATTAAAATCATCCTTAAAGAATTTATTTACATATTCAACCCTTCCACTTTCTGATAAATTCTTATATTTCTTAATAAATATAGGGC
>CAVFIT010000086.1:0-5105 GCA_963622735.1 Phocaeicola dorei
AAAGGTTGTGTTTTAAATAATTTAGTCAGCTAATAAGTCAAAACCTAAATTAAATTTTTCTTCTTCAGTTAATTCTTGTAAATATTTTTCTTTTTTCTTCTTTGCTGATTGATTGTAATCGGAAATACAGCCTGTAAGAACAACAATTTGATTTGATTCATTATTAAATAATATCCTACGATTTGAATATCTTTTCAATTCGGCATTAAAAGACTCTATTGCATTACTTGTCATTATTGATTTCCTCATTGCATTAGGAAAATCTAAATATGTAAATAACCCTGGTGTTTCAACTATTCTTTGAATTATCCTAGGATAGGTTATTTTCCTTTTATTACCAAATGAATTAAATTCTAATCCATAGAATAATACAATTTAGATATTTGTCTTTCTATTAATTAATTTCTTTATTTTTTAAGCACTTAAAAACCACCTTGAAATCAATCAAGATGGTTATTAACTTATAAATATAATTACTTAGTTAATTCAATTAACTTTTCGTTTTCTTTTCTAAGTTTAACAGCTTTTACTAATTTAATAGAACCTATTGTAGTAAATATACAACATACCCCTAAAGATATAACGCATACTACAAATTCAACAGTAGCTGGAGAGAAAACTCTTTTCTTATATAAATTATATCTAAATGATAATACTAAGAATAAAACACCTATGACAAGTAAAATACAAGCAGTCACTAAAAATACTAAACTAGTATTCTTTTCAGAATTAGCTTTATTAATATTTTTATGACAGTTTCTATGAATAAGATGTTTATCTTCTTCACAAATACTAGCTAAAACAGCTTGTTTATCTTCTTGAGAAGATAATTTGTCAAATTTGATTATTTCTTTATTACACTTAGGACATGTATCTTGATTTTCATCAAGAACACATCCACAGTAGATACATTGTTTTTTCATAATATATAAGTTATAAGTTTTCTATTTTAATAAGTTTTTTAATTAGATTAAGCAGCTAATTTATTATAAGCGGATTGAACAGCAGTATTGACAATATCATCAATAGTATTTGTGTCAGTTACTTTTGTATTAAAGACTTCATCAAGCATGTTACCAACAGCAGTTCTAGCAGCATCAGATAAATCAAATACATCAGATAAGAAATAAGAATCATTATTTGTATATGTTGTATTTAATTTGAATACTTCACCAGAATAATGAGTAACCTTATCAGCTTTAGCTGTAGAATCACTTACTTTAGTAGAAGTACTATCAACAGCTGCAACAATCTTTTCATTTGTATAAGAAGAAGCTCTAAGTGGGAAATAAGATGTAGAAACAGCTAAATTAGCGGAATTTGTTGTGTTTGTAATAAATTTATAGAATTCCCAGCAAGCAACATGTTGAGCGTCTTTAACATCATCACTCTTTTTGAAGAATGTTAAAGAAGGACCTTGAGAAATAACTTTAGCAGCTTTAGCTGTTGTAGGAGCTGTCATTGTATAAATACCTTCATCAATACTAGGAACAGCATTAAATGTGGAAGTAAATCCATCTGCAGCATAATATCTTGTACCAGCTGTAGAAGAAATGGACATAAAGATCTTACCTTTTGCAGCCATGTTAGAAGAATATTCATGATATCCTTTAGCTTCATTTGTAATAGGAAGTTGATCTTGAGTACAAATTAAGCCTTCATCATTCCATGCTTTTAATTGTTTTAATAAGGCCTTAGCTTTATCATTATTAAATAAAATCTTTTCAGAAACTGTGTTACCAGCACCATTTGTATAAGGAATACCCATATTCTTAAATAAGGAAATGATCATATTTTGAGTAGAATCCCAACAGAATGGAACAGCTGTGAAATAACCTTTTGAATCTCTTTGGTTAGCAAAGACTTCAGGGAAATCAGCTTTCATTTTTCTAGCTGTTTGAATTAATTCAACCCAGTTTGTAGGAATTTCATATTTTGTTTTTGTACTTGCAGCAACAGGAGCTGTATAACCATTTTCAACAGTTGTACCACATTCACCTGCACCAACTTTATCAAATACAGATTGGTTAACAACTAATGTTTCAGAAGATTTTGAGAAAGGTAAGGATAAATATTTACCATTGTACATACCTTTTTCAAGTGATAAATATGAAGCGTTGAAGTCAGCTTTAGCTGTTGTAGAATCATCAACATATGTTGTTTCTTTTGTTTCTGTATTATATACACTCTTTTTACCAAAGCCTAAATTTGCATCATCGATAAATGAAGCCATATCTAAAGAAGCACCAGCAGCATCATAAGTAGCAACAGCATCACCATAACCAGAAGCGATATTAGGTGTATCACCTGTACTTAAAGCAGATTTAACAGCAGTAACGATATTAGAATAAGAACCTTTGTATACAGTTTCGACATGAATATTTGGATGCGCAGTTTCAAATTCAGCAATTAAATCTTTTGCCCAGTAGTATTCTTTATAAGTAGAACTGGCTCTAGCTTGTTCTTCAGTTAAACTAGCACTAATTTCTGGTTCTTGATAATTGTTCCACCAAACAATTGTAGTTTTATTAGGTGTAGAAGAGCCACAGCTTGTTAATGCTAATAAAGATGTTGCGACAATAACAAACTTAGATTTTTTTAATAACTTATTCATTATTTTTATTTCCTCCTATAAGTTATAATTTATTTTTATTAACTTTAGCCTTTAATACCAGCACGGCCAGTACCACGCATGATATATTTTCTAAAGATAATAAATAAGATTAAGATAGGGACGACAGTTAAAACAGTAGCAACCATTGTCCAAGAGTATTGAGTAATCTTGATGCCATTAGGATCTTCAAGTTGTAATGCTTCACCTCTAATAGCAACAGAAATCAACCATGAATCAGAAGTATTAGAAACTAATTGAGGCCATACATAGGCATTCCAAGAACCAATAAAGCTCAAAATAAATATAGTAATTAATGTAGGTGCAGCAAGTGGAACCATAACTTTCCATAAATAAGACCAGTCTGATTTACCATCAACTTTAGCAGCTAAATATAATTCATTAGGAATTTGTAAGAAATTTTGTCTTAATAAATATATATAAAATACACTAGCTAAGAAAGGTAATATCATTGCCGCATAAGCTTGAACTAAGGTTTGTCTAGAACCTATAAATCCAAGATTAGACATTGTTATATAGTTTGAAATAACCATCATTTCACCAGGAATCATCATTGTTGCTAAAAAGCAAGTGAACAATAATTCTCTACCTTTAAACTTTAATCTAGAAAAAGCAAAAGCTGAAAGAATAGTAATTAACATTGATAAACATGTAGTAGTTAAACCGACTATTAATGTGTTACCTACGTATTTAAAATAATTAAATTTAGAAAATGTTTGAGTGTAGTTATAAGCAATATTTTCAAAGAAGTTTCCAGTAACAGGAACTAAATTACCAGCAATTAAATCTTGTTCTAACATGAAAGATGCACTAATCATATAGAAAAATGGGAATAAACATATAATTGCTGCAACTATTAAGAAAATATAAGTAAAAACTAATGTAACTGTTTTAATAGTTTTATCTCTTTTTTGAGTTTTTTCAATGCTTTCAGCTTTACCTGGAATAACAATATTCAATCTAGTATCAATTTTATTAACATGTGCCATACTAGTAAACCACCTTCTTTTTAGCTACTTGCATTTGAATTAATGTGAAAATCATAATAATTACAAATAAGATAACTGCAGCCGCAGAAGCATATTGTACTCTATCAACTGCTTTTAATTGATCATAAATATAATAAACTACTGTATACATATCAGGGTTATTACCACTTGAAGTATAATTTCTATTTAATAAACCAATTACTGAGTTATATTCTTTAAATGCACCAATAAATGATGTAACTGTAATATATAAGATTTGTGGTGATAATAAAGGAATAGTAATTTTACAAGCTGTTTTCCATCTAGGAGTAGAATCAATCTTAGCAGCTTGATAATATTGCTTATCAATTCCTTGTAAACCACTTAAGAAAATTAAAATCTTATAAGGAAGAGCTGACCAAATAATGTACAAGCATAATACAAACATTGTAGTTCCCCAGCTTGCACCAACTCCACACCAGTTAATTGCTGAATTAAACAATTTATTAAAAGGTCCACCTTGAGCAAATACTAAGCTAAATACCATACCAACAGCGATTACATTAGTGACATAAGGCATAAAGAATACTGTTTGTAAGAACTTTTGTAAAAATTTAATATTGTTAATTAAAATAGCAATTAAAAGAGCGATAATAACAGAAATAGGAACTGTAACAAATGTAATAAGTAAAGTGTTTGTTAAAGCAGAAGGTGAATTAAATGATAAGAAAGTCTTATCTAAAACACCAGTATCTGCATTTCTAGCTACAATACCTAAAACAACGCCATAGTTATCAAAAGTGAATCCACTATTTGCACCTGTTGACATTTTATAATCTTTCATAAAAGAGACTACAAAAGTATTAATTAATGGGAAAAAAGTAAATAACGCCATTAATATTAATACTGGTGCTAGATAGATCCAAGCCTTATAATTATTTTTATTTTCCATAATCTAAACTAACCTTAACTAATTAAACTATTTAATGTAAATTCTTTCTTCAGTTTCACCATCAAAGATAAACATTTTGCTTTCTTTGATACCAACTTTAATTTTACCAGGTTTAACATCTAAATCACTGGAAATAATAATTTTAATCTTATCGCCAATAAAGCAAGGGTGATTACATACTAAAGAAGTATCTCTACCCATAGTAACTGTCTCTTTACAGTCTAATTCTAAAACTAATTTAGAATCTTCTACTTCACCTTTAACTAAGAAACCTTCAGGTCTAATACCGATATAGACTTTACCATCTTTTAAAGTGTTTGTTCTTTTATTAGCATGATAAATCTTTTCTGTACCGATATAGATATCATTATCTTTAACTAAACCTTCAAACACATTAATTGGAGGTGTGCCTAAGAATTTAGCAACAAATAAATTATGAGGATCTTTATAAATTTCTTGAGGATGACCCATTTGCATCATAACACCAGACTTCATTAAAACTATTTCATCACAAATTGACATAGCTTCTTCTTGGTCATGAGTAACAAATACT
>CAVFIT010000087.1:0-3983 GCA_963622735.1 Phocaeicola dorei
ATAATAACTGGTTTTAAAACTTATTTTATAATTAAAATATTTTATATCTAAAACTAAATTATCATCATTTAGTAAATCAAATATACAACTAGAATATGTTTTATCTAAATTAGAAGCACCTAATAATATCCCACCAAAATATCTAACAGATATGCATAAGATATTTTTAATTTCTTTTTTATTTAAAATCTCTAATACCTTATGCATTGAATTTACAGGTTCCTTGTTTTCACTAGCTTCCATTACATTATTTTCTAATAAATAACAATAAAGAATATGTCTAGCTTGTTTATGTTCTTGTTTAATTTTATCTAGTATTTCTTTTATCTGTTGTTTACTTTCAACTTTATAAATATATGTATAAAATTTACTTTTCTTAATTTCAACAATACTAGTTAATAGATTTTGCTTAATTACATACATATTAACTAACTACGGTGCTCTTAATGATATTAGTAATTTTTGTGCATCCTTCTTCAAATGAAGCATCATTAAAATCAATACCGCTAGAAGTAACTATATCTTTTAAAGTAACAGTTTTAATAACTTCTTGTGTCAATGGGTTTTTCACTTCATATACAACTACTTTTGCAGAATAACTATTAAATAATTCAATAGCTAATCTAGAGTTATTTAATTTAACACTAGAATCTGCTTTAGTATAATACTTACTTAATGATGTATCATTTTCAGTATCAGTTAATAAACTAATTTGAGATTTAGTTAATTGACCATAATAACTAGAACCAGTAAATGTAGAATTCAATTTTCTACCTAATAAATTGAATGCTGCAACAAATTCAGGATAACCAGCTTCTTTATTAGTAGATGAAGCAAAGTATGCATTATCAAATTGAGATAATAATACTAAGCCTTTTAATCCATTAGCCTCGATTATATTTAAATATCTATAATCTTTGCCATAATTATTTGTAGCAAATAATAATTCTTTATAGAAACTTTCTAAAGTAGAATCAACTGCAGTTAATCTTTCAATTAAAACATTTGAAACAATTTCACTAGCAAAATATCCTCTTGAGCAATTACTTGCTAAATAATTACCTTCATTATCTTGATAATTATACATAGATAAAATTAAATTAAATACATTATTAGCAACATTTATTTGATCGCTACCTCCTGATAAATCAGAAGTTGAAATAGTAGAAGATAGATCAACGATATTATCTAATATATCGCATTGAACTTTTAATTCAGAATCAGTATAAGATTCATTAAATAATAAGTTTTTAATTTTTAAAACTTTTCCACTAACTACTTCACTAGAAGTTAAGTCACCACTAGGTCTTATATAGTTTCTAACATCAAAGCTTGATGTAGAAGAACTCATCTTAGATAGTAAATTATAAATTAAGTATTCTTTTTTATTATCAAGTAAAGGCATGTTATTTAAATTCTTTATTAAATCATAACTTGAAACTTTACCTTCACCTTTACCAATAGATATATTATCAAAGCTATTACTACCTGATGAGTTTTTATTAATTACATCATATAAATCACAAATACTATCAATATTTTCTTGCCAATAAGAAATACTATTAGAAGATAAATCTAGATGTGTAAATGTGTCTATTTTCAAACTATTACCATCTCCAGTAGATAAATAAGATTCAAAATTAATAGATTTAAATATCTTGTTAAATAAATTACCTAATCCAAAATGGAATAATTTAGATTGATTTTGATATGTTAATATTTGTTTTAAATGAGCACTTGAAAGACTATTTTCATCTTGTCCAATAATAGATCTAAGTGCATATAAATTCATATTATTTTCTGCAGCATATCTAATTAATTTTGTAATAGATAATATTTGACTTGTTGTATTTGAATATACTTTTTCTTTTCTTTGTTCACTAGTTAATGTTGAGTCAAAATCAAAACCCCACTTATATGATGAACTAGATTCTTCTAATCCGACTGCTTTAATATAAGGAAGCATCAAAATTTTTGCATCTTCTTTATTTTCAACTCCAACTAATGATTGATCTAAACATGATTTATTAAATAGTATAGAAATCATTTCATCAAAGAAAGATACAGTCTTTCCTATCTTAACTGTTCTAGACATTTTCATTTTTGAAAAACAATTTAAAGTATCTTCTATCTTAGAAATTTGATCTTGACTTACTTGTAAAGCTGAATCATCTGCTTTAAACATGTCAGATAAAGACTCAATTGTTCCATCAACAATCATTCCATAGATATTAGCAAAATTATCTATTTCATCTTTTCTAGTTGATAAATCAGCATTATTTAAAACACTTGTATCAATCAAAGATAAATCTAAACTAGAATCACCTAAATTAATTGATGAAATTTTATTAATAGCATAATCAATTATACTAGGTAACATTTTACTAAATGCATAAGAAGAATTCATTGTCGATAACATATCTTTAAAATCTTCTTTAGTTAAATCATTCTTATAATTAAAATCACTATTAGTAATCTTAGTAGATTTAATTAATCCAAACAAGTGAGATAATTTATAAATTTCACCTTCTGTATCAACTTTTTGATTATTAACAGTAATAGTTTCACCATTAGTTGAAGTATAAGTATAACTACCTTCATTAGATATATTTTTTGTCCAAGAATTAAAATCGGATTTTTTACTTCCAGTAGAATCATCACTAACTATTGAAAAATCAGTTTTATTTAATCCTTTATTTCCTAAAAATGAATTAATCGATTCATTTCTAGCTATTAATGAATATACTAATTCTCCAAATTTATCTACATATTTACCAGAACTATCTTTTTGAACACCAAATAATTCAATACTAGAAACTTGGGTTAATAAACTATTAATTTGATTCTCATCTAAACTAAGCCAATCAACTTGAGAAAAATCGGTTGAAGGTAATTGTTGTAATTTTTCAATAACATTAGCAAATTTACTAGCTTCACTTGCCCAATCACTAACACTATAAAAATTAATTTCAACACCTAAATTTTGTAATGAAGGAGATACATTTTTTGTTAATACACTACTAATAGAATCTTTAAATAATTCAGAATTAGCAAGTAATTCAATAAGAGTTTGAATATCACTAGACTTAATACTAGAAATAGTTATATCTGAAGTAAATAAGTCTGTATGTGTTTTAGCAAAGGTTAATATATCTAGTAGACGCTCAATTTCTCCACTAGTTCCTTTCCAAGTAATATTTGACAAATCATCTTTAACTTGTAAACCAACATCAGCTAAATTATCTTGTTTAAATATGGCTTTAATTAATCTAGCAAAATTGTAATTAGAAATATTGTCATTAGCTATACCACTAACACAAACATCAGGATTTAATATTTTATTATCATATATATCATTTAATACGTTGCGTAAAGTATTTATATCTAAATTTTCAAGTGTTTCTTGTGTAGATTTACTATCTTTAATTTGATTAGATATTTTAATTAAATCTTTAGCTGTATCAAGTAATTTTAAACATTCATCAGCAAATATTATTTCACCATTACTATCTTTTGGTTCAAAATCAAGATCATCAATACTAAAGCCCATTAAACTAGATTGTAATGTTTCTTCATTCTTTTTTAATGTTGATTTAATAAATCTAGGTAATAACTTTTTTACAATCAAAGAATTTTTAGATTCATTTAATATCTTCTTGATTAATTCAATTTGAGTATCACTTTCTAAATCAACTTTACCAGCATTTTTAATTTCGTTACTTAACTTATATGCATAACTAAATGAACTAATTATATTAGCAACTTCATTTTTTAATCCACCTTCTTTAATTAGTGAACCAATTTCTTTTATCTCATCTAATGTCAAATATTCATTTATAGTTTCATTACCTGATACTATATAAACTAATAAACGAGAAAAATCTATAATTTTAGGTGAAAAGACTGGATTATCTAATAAACCTGAATAATTAACAGTTACCAAATTATTTTCACTATCATTATAAGTAATATCTCCTCCACAT
>CAVFIT010000088.1:0-5950 GCA_963622735.1 Phocaeicola dorei
TTTTATATCTAATTTAATTATAGATTGTATTTTTACTAATTCTTTATTTAATATGAATTAAGAAAGTTTAACGCTATCTCCATCCCAAGAATATGAAAATGAAGAATATGAATATGTAGCTAAATCTGTAAATGAGAAATCTGAACTATGTACAACAAAATAAATTTTTGATTCTTTATTATCTTTTAAAAAGACTTTTTCTAAATCAAGAACTGTTTCAAAATCAACTTTTGTTTTACCTGTAATATCTGTTTTCTTAAAAGTATAAAAACCAGTTTCAGAATAATTAGTTGTATTCATTTTTGGTTGAGTATAAGTATAAGAAAATATATAAGAATCTTTTAAAGTAGCAGTTTCACTTATATTTAAAGAACCACTAATTTTAGAACCAGATTTTAATGAAGAACTTATTTTATATGATAAAGTAACGTCTCCATTTTGCATATATAATTTAGATTCAATATCAGAACTATTGCAGCTAGTTAAACATGTTAATAAACATAAACTTGTTGATAATAATATTTTTTTATTCATCGTTATTTTTTTCCTTTACATTTGTATATTTGACTATTTAAATATAGATTAAATGCTTAATAAAATCAATTGAAATTATTATAAAATCTACTTATTACCTTTATTATTAATTCTATTTTTATTATACTTATTAAGATATTTGAAGGAGATTAATATGGAACAATCTTATAGACATATATGTAAAGGCACCTGCTGTAGAGCAATAACTGTAATTTATGATGATCAAACTAACAAAATAATAAATGTTAAATTTGAAGGTGGATGTCCAGGTAATACAGAAGGTATTAGACGTTTATTAATCGGTCAAGATTTACAAGAAACTAAAACTAGACTTGCTGGTACTACTTGTAGAGAAAAAACTACTTCTTGCCCTAACGAAATTGCAAAAGCTATTGATGAATTATTCTTATGTTCATCAAAGTAGATAAAAAGAGCTAATTAGATTAACTAATTAGTTCTTTTAAATTGTGAATTATATAATTTAGCATAGCGTCCATTTAAAGCTAATAATTCTTCATGACTACCTTGTTCAAGTATTTTACCTTGACCTAGGAATAATATCTTATCAGCATTTTGAATTGTAGATAATCTATGAGCAATAATTATACTAGTTTTACCTTTCATAATTTGATCAAAGTCTTCTTGGACAATTCTTTCATTTAATGTATCAATATTTGAAGTAGCTTCATCTAAAATTAATATTTCAGGAGTGCGTAACATCAATCTAGTAATACATAATAATTGTTTTTGACCTGTAGATAAGCCTGAATTATTAGAAACAATTGTGTCATATCCTTTTTCCATTTGAGTGATAAAGAAATGAGCATTAGATTTTTTACTTGCATTAATAATATCTTCATCACTAGCATCTTTATTAGCGTATTTAATATTATCTTTGATACTACCTTTAAAAATCCAAGTATCTTGTAATACCATTCCAATATGTTGTCTTAAACTATCTCTATTAATTTTAGAAATGTCTTGTCCATTAATAGTAATAGATCCACTATCTAAATCATAAAAACGCATAATTAGATTAATTAAAGTAGTCTTACCACATCCAGTTTCACCAACAATAGCAACATGGCTTCCCTTTTTAATAGTAACAGAAACATCATCTAATATCTTTTTATCTTTAGTATAAGAGAAAGTGACATTATTAAATTTAATATCGCCATCTTGTTTAAATTCTTCTAAATTTTCCTCATCTTGAATTAATGGGAAATTTAATAATTTTTCTAATCTAGTAGAAGAAGCAAAAGCAGTTTGTAATTGAGAAATAACTTCACTAATTTCATTAAATGGGTTTGTATAATTATTAGTAAACATCAAAAATGTTGATAAATTACCTGTAGTCATACTAATAACACCATTAACAATAAATATACCGCCTAAACAAGCGACAACACCATAAATAATAGAATTAATTAATCTTGTAGAAGGATTAATAATAGAAGAATAGAACATAGACCATTTATCATATTTTCTAAGCTCTAAAGTAACCTTTTCAAATTCATTAATAGATTCTTGTTGATGGTTATTAGCAATAATTACTTTTTGTGATTGAATATTTTCATTAACTAAACCAGCTAATTTAGCTCTTGCATTAGATTGATTTGCAAAAGTCTTAGCAGTACCTTTAGCAATTAAAGAAGATGTAACAATACTTAATGGAGTTAAAATAAATACAATTAAAGCTAATTGCCATGAGAATATAAACATCATTATTAATGTAGTAACAATTGTAAATACCCCAGTAAATAATTGAATAAATGTTTGACTAACACCATCACAAATTAAACTAATATCATTAACAACTGTAGATATAATATCCCCATAAGAAGTGTTATCTAAATAACTGATCTTAGATTTTAATATTCTATCAAAAGACTTATTTCTCATATCAAAGCCAATATTGTAACTTACTCTATTAGCTAAATAAGATAATACCCAATAAAATATAGGACCAACAAGCATACAACCTAGTATTGAATAAATATAAATATATAGATTATTAAAATCTACACCATTACTTTTCATACAATCTAAGGCTAATCCACTAGCAATAGGAATATAAATATTACAACCAACATATATTAAGCTTGATATAAAGGCAATAATTAATAAACCTTTATAAGGTTTTACAAATGACATTAAAAAAGAAAACTTTTTCATATTATAAAACCTCCTGAGATACACAAAAATCTTTATAGACTTTACATGAATTAATTAATGAAGAATGTTGACCACTTCCAACTAATTCACCTTTATCAAGAACTAAAATATGATCAGCATCTTTAATAGAATTAACTCTTTGAGAAATTAAAATAACTAATTTATCTTTACTTATTTCTCTAATAGCTTTTCTAAGTTTAAAATCCGTTTCAAAATCTAATGCGCTAGAGGCGTCATCTAAAATGATAATTTTAGGATCTTTTACTAATGCTCTAGAAATAGTTAAACGTTGTCTTTGACCACCTGATAAATTCTTACCGCCTTGATTAATTGTACTACTTAATCCACCTTTTGCTTGAATTATATTACTAGATTGACCTATTTCAATAGCTTTTTTTATATTTTCATCACTTGCATCTTTAGCACCAAAACGCAAATTAGAATCTATTGTTCCACTAAATAAAGTAGGATTTTGACTTACTAAACCTATATTATCAATAACACTAGTTTCTTTATATTCTTGAATATTAATATTATTAATACTAACTTCACCTTCATCTACATCATAAAAATGACATAGTAAGTTCATTAGTGTAGATTTACCACTTCCTGTACCACCAATAATTCCATAAACATTACCTTGTTTAAATTGATAATTAAAATTTGAAATAGAATTAGAAGCGTCTTTATTATATTTAAAGCAAACATCTTTAAAATCAATAACCATTTCTTGATCTTTATCTACTTCTTTTTCACCTTCAATTAAACTTGATTGACTATTTAACACTTCCCAAATTCTTTTTGCAGATGAACTACCTTTAGAGAAAATAACAATTAAATTAGCTACTACTATTACAGCTTGAGATATTTGAATCATATAATTAGTTAAAGAAACAATGCTACCTTGAGTTAAGCTTTTAGAAGCCACATTAATAGAACCAAACACTAAAATTAATATTAAACCAGCATTAATAATTATTGTATTTAATGGATTAGATAAACTAGAAATCTTAGCTAATCTAATAGAAATATCTTGAATAGTAGCGGTAGTAAAATAATATCTTTTCTTTTCATGTTCTTGCTTATTAAAAGCTCTAACAACTCTAACTCCAGTTAAATTATCGTTTACAATATTTGTAGCAGTATCTAAATTAGATTGAATTTTAGAATTATAAGGAATAGAAACAAAGCCTATTACCATAATAACTCCACCTAAAAGTAAACCTGCAACTAAAAAGATCCAACATAAAGAAGGAGATACAAATATAGACATAATTACTGAACCTATGATAATAAAAGGCGCTCTAATAGCAAGTCTTAATAACATAGCGAATGCATTTTGAGTTTGAATAACATCACTAGATAATCTAGTTTGTAAACTAGAAGGAGTAAAATCATCTAATTCTTTATATGATAATGTATTTATTTTCTTATACAAATCATTTCTAATACTATATGCATATGCAGTTGATACTTTAACAGCTAACATTTGACATACCATAGTCATTAAAAAACCAACTACAGCAAGTCCTAATAATATTAATCCTTGTTGAATAATATAGTTAACACCTTGACCTTCATTTATACCTTTATCAATAATATTTTTAACTACAAGAGGAACTATTAAGCCAAATATAGCCTCAAAAATTTTAAAAATAGGTGCTAATATAATCGATAATTTATAATCTTTTCCGTATTTTGCGAATAATTTTAACATAACAATATTTTAATTAATATCCTTTATCAATTTATAAAAACAAAAGATTTCTAGATAAAATATATTCTAGAAATCTATTTTAATTAATTAGTTGAAACTGCAGTTTCAGTTTCTACTTTAGTAGAATTTTCTTCAATATTTTTAGAATCTTCTTCAATCATTTTCTTTAATTTTTCAAGTTGTCTACTCTTTCTTGAATTTGTCTTATCTTTTCTATTAGCGAAATGATATAAAAATCCAATGATAAAGCACATAGAAATTAAACAGATAATTGAACCTAAAATTCTAAAATCAATCATTGAAGGCCAGTTTAAGAAACTAGTCAAATTCTTTTGAGCTTGAAAAATAGGGTTATAAGCTAATTTACCTGGACCATTATATGCATATACACCTAAACAGCATAAACTAAGTCCACCAAGCCAAATAGTACCAAAGATAGAATAACAAACAATTTCTTTTGTTCTAGTCTTATCTTTCATAAGTTTTTAATAGCTTATTTAGCTTCCTTTTTTTGTTCTGCATCAGCAGCTTGTTTTGCATTAGCGATGCCAGCATCTTGAGCCATCTTTTGTTCAAATTGGACTAATTCGCCATAAACTTTATTGAAGATTCTTAACCAAGCATCTCTATAACCACCAACTAAAGGAGTAAAGATGTTTTCAAATGCCATCATTACATCACCTAATTTTTGACCTTCAGCTAATTTTTTAGAACCATCAAAATAATGGAATTGATCTTCTGTATTTGTAATAGCATCATTAAAGATGACATCTGTAGATTTATTATGACTCTTTAAGAAATTGAAAAATCCAATAACTCTATTCATTTCGTTAGCGATAAATGCACAAGAAGGATCTACTTTAGGATCAAATCCAGGCTTTGTGGAAGGATCAACACCTTCTTTTTCTTTTTCTTGAGCAATATATGTTCTAACAGCATTATTATATTCAGCAAATTTTACATTAAATGTATGTGCTACTGCTCTAAAAGCAACTGCTCTATAGAAAGGATCATCTTTATTTAATAAATCTGTTAAATCAGCTTCTAATACACCTTCTTTTTCAAATGAAGCTTTAAAACCTAAGCAAACATCTGAAATAGTTTCATGTAAGCCAACTACATAATCTAATAATTGTAAAATTAATGAAGATTCAACAATGACTTTATCATGTTCAACTTTGACAATTCTAGATTCTTCACCATAAACATCATCAAAGAATTCATGAACTTGTGTTCTAATTTTGTTACCTACAGTTAAATTAGGATCTTCTTTAGAAGCGATTTGAGAATTATTTTGGCAAAAAGCTTCAAATGGAGATTGTTGTTCAAGTAAATGAGAAAGCATTGCTTTTCTTTGTTTATAAATATCTAAACTATAACCTTGTTCTTGGTTAGAAGGTGGTAAAATATACTCCATTGTGTCTCTAATAATAACACCAATTTCATAAATTGCCATTACATATCTTGTTTGTAAATTCATCTAATATAACCTCCTGAATTTATTTTTCAAATATCTAAATTATT
>CAVFIT010000089.1:0-2947 GCA_963622735.1 Phocaeicola dorei
ATTATCAAGTTAGTAAAGATAACACAGTTCACGCTTTAAAAGGTGTTAGTTTAAAGTTTGGTCAAACTGGATTAGTTGCTATATTAGGTCAATCTGGTTGTGGTAAAACAACATTATTAAATATCTTAGGTGGTTTAGATAGATATACCTATGGTGATTTAATAGTTGATAATGTTTCTACAAAAAATTTTACAGATAAAGATTGGGATAATTATAGAAACAAAAAAGTTGGGATGATTTTCCAATCATATAATTTAATTCAACATATGACAGTTGCAGGTAATGTTGAACTTGCTATGTCATTATCTGGTGTTGATATTCAAGCTAAGAAAAACATTGCTAAACAAGCTCTTATTAGAGTTGGCTTAGAACAACAAATGGATAAATTACCTAATCAATTATCTGGTGGGCAACAACAAAGAGTCGCTATTGCTAGAGCATTAGTTAATGATCCTTCTATTATTTTAGCTGATGAACCTACAGGAGCTTTAGACACTAATACTTCTATTCAAATTATGGAATTATTAGAAGAAATTTCTTCTTCTAAATTAATTATCATGGTAACTCATAACCAAGAATTAGCTCATAAATATGCTACAAGAATAATTACTATGAGTGATGGTAAAATATTAAAAGATGAAAAAAATAAACCTGAAAGTAAAGTAAAAAAAGCTAAGGAAAATCCAATTAAAGAAGAACTAAAAAAAGTTAAAAAAGTTAAAAAAGAAAAATCATCAATGTCTTTATTAACTTCTATAGGAATATCTATTAAAAATTTATTAACTAAAAAAGGTAGAACTATAATGACTAGTGTTGCTGGTTCATTTGGTATTATTGGAATTGCGTTAATTTTAGCTGTTAGTAATGGTCTTTCTATGTTTATTAATAATATGCAAGAAGAGACATTAGCAAGTTATCCAGTATCAGTAGATGAAACATATTTAGATACTACTAATTCATCTTCTAGTTCAGATTTAGTAGACTATCCTACAGATGAGAATGTTAATGTAGTTAAATCCTCTTATGCATATCATGTTAATAATATTACAGATGACTATATTAATTATGTTAATAAAATGGATAGTAAATATACATCCGCTATTCAATATAACTACGCTTTACAAACTAATGTAGTATTTAAAAACGACAACAATTCAACTTATTCATATTTAACTACTACTCAAAAATCACTCTTAAATTCTTTAACTTCTAATTCTATTTGGAATCAACTTCCATCTAATACAGATTTTATAAGCGATAAATATGATTTAATTAAAGGTCATTATCCTACAAATTCTAATGAATTAATATTAGTAGTAAACAAAAAGAATGGATTAAGTGAATCAACTTTATCAAGTTTAGGTTATTCTACTTCAAATAAAACCATCAGTTTTGAAGATATATTAAAAAAGACTTATAAACTTGTTCCAAACGATAAGTTTTATACTCGTGCATCTACCCCTCGTTCAGTTGAAGGTAGATTCATGAAAAGTAATGAAGAACTTTCTAGTTTAGGTTTATCTGCTTCTGAATTTTATTCAACAATAGCTAATTACTTAGCTGAATTAAACGCATCAACTTCTCAAGCTGCTGATACTTCTAAATATGAACAAATGTTTAAAAATTGGAGTGATTTAATTGATAAATATTTTGATCAACCTACTACTAAAGAAGTTTATTCTTATAAAAGTCCTGTAGTAAATAATGATGCTGCTCTAACTAGTAAGAATCTTAAAAACTTATATGAAGATACTTCATTAAAAGAATTAAAAGTTGTCGGTATTATTCGTCCTAAAGATTCTAATGTAGTTAATTATTTATCTTCAGGTATTTATTATTCATCTTCTTTAATTAACGAAGTAATTAGTGAAGCTTCTTCTACTGATATAGCTAAAGACTGTGCTAACCATTTAGTAATAAAAGATGGAAATGGAATTATTTCTGATTTTTCTTCAACTACTACTCTACCTTCTAATGAAGCTTCTTATTATTTCCCTCAAGTTTATTCAACATTTGATTCAGATAAAGATGGCTATGCTGATCCTTTAATTAATTATAAAAGTATATTAACTGATTCAGAATTATATTCTATATTAGAAGAAGCTGTAACAAAGATTCAATCAAGCCCTACTGATATATTAAGAATAAGAGAGGCTTTAAAAGCAGGTGATATTGATAAAGCTTTATCTGTTTTAGAAAAATATACTCCTGGATATACTAAAGAAGATTTAAAAACTATGTTAAAAGGCTCTGTTTCTAATTTAGTATCTTCTATTAATTCTGCTTTAAGCACATATATGACTAATAGAAAAGCCTTAGGTACAGATAAAAAAGTATCTTCTATTACTATTTATCCTAAATCTTTTAATGATAAATCAAAAATACTAAGTTACTTAGATAAATATAATGAAAATAAATCCTCTTCTAATCAAATTAAATATACAGATTTAGCAGGAACAGTATTTTCTGCAGTTGAAACAATGGTAAATATAGTTACTATTGTATTAGTATGTTTTTCTAGTGTTTCATTAATAGTATCTAGTGTTATGATTGGTATTATTATGTATTCTTCTGTTATTGAAAGAACTAAAGAAATTGGTATCTTACGTTCAATTGGTGCTAGAAAAATTGATATTTCTAGATTATTTAAAACTGAAGCTGTAATTATCGGTTTCTTATCTGGACTAGTAGGTATTGTATTTGCTTATATAATCCAGTTCCCATTAAATAAAATATTAGAAAACATGATTGAAGGTGTTAAAGTATCTAATTTAGCAAGTTTAAATATATGGCATGCTATTATATTAATTTTAATTAGTATGTTCTTAACTTACTTCTCCGCATTAATTCCTGCAAGATTTGCAGCTAAAAAAGATCCAGTAAAATCATTAAGATCAAGTGATTAGTATATTAACTTTAATTATTTAAATTAAATTTATAAAGTAAT
>CAVFIT010000089.1:3081-7143 GCA_963622735.1 Phocaeicola dorei
AAATAAATCTTTTAACATAGTGGACATCATCTTCATTTGATCAATATCTACATATTCAAATCTACCATGGAAATTATATCCGCCTGTTCCTAAATTAGGACATGGATATCCTTTTTGAGTTAATGTTGCACCATCAGTTCCACCTCTAATTGGTTCAAATTCATATGTTTGATTATTCTTTTTATAAATCTCATCTATTAATTTAATAATTTCAGGATGTTGTTGTAATTTATCATACATATTCTTATATGAAATATTAATATCTAATTTAATAACTTCTTGATTATATAAATCATTTATTCTTTGTGCGCTTAATTTAGCGTATTCTATCATATTTTCTAACTTTGACATGTCGTGTTCTCTAATTATATAAGACATCTCTGTTTTTTCTTCATTACCACTTACATCACATAAATGATAAAAGCCTTGTCTAGAACATGTATGCTCTGGTCTTAAATATGTAGGTAAACTATTATGAAAATCTATACCAACATTTAATGCATTAATCATTTTATCTTTAGCTGAACCTGGATGAATTGATCTACCATTTATTTCAACTTTCATACTTGCTGCGTTAAAATTTTCTATATTTACATATCCTATATCTCCACCATCAATAGTAAATCCAAATTTAGAATGTAATTTTTCTACATCAATATGATAAGCACCTTGTCCTATTTCTTCATCAGAAGAAAATAATACTTCCATTGGAGCATGAGGAATATTATTAGTTACAAAATATTCAATTACATCCATAATAATAGCAATACCAGCTTTATCATCTCCACCAAGTAAGGTAGTTCCATCAGTTACTATTAAACTATGTCCTATAGATCTTTTTAAAGATGGAAATTCTTTAACTTGCATAATAGTGTTTTCGTTTAATTTGATATCTTTTCCATCGTATTTATCAATAATTCTTGGTTTTATATTTTTTCCTAAACAAGCAGGTGAAGTATCCATATGAGAATTTAAAAAGATTGGTTGTCTATTAATACTACCTTTAAAATATGCATGAACTGTGGCGAATTTATTAATATAGATATCTTCTCCTCCTAGTTCTTTTAATTGATTAGCTAATAATTCTGCTAATTTATATTGACCCTTACTTGAGGCTTCATTATTATTTATATTTGATTCATCAGATGTAGTTTCAAAACTAACATATTTTAAAAAACGTTCTACTATATCCATACTAAGCTCCTTTTATTAGACTTTTTTAGTTTATTATTTAATTATTTTTAATTCAATACTTATGCTTATATAATTAAATTTTACATAATAATAAAAACGCTTTTATTAAAATATAAAAACTTATTCCTTTATAAATTAATGTTTATTTAAATTATTTATCAATTTATAAAGAAATATTTAATTTAATTTAGTTTTTTCCGATAATTTTTATAATTATTTTTATTGAAAACATCAACAATTTTATATTATTATTATTTTAGACCTCATATTTTATATATGTGTAAAAATATGGACATTAGTCATAAAGGAGAGAGTATGGCATCAAAAGGACAAAAATTTAGAAAATACGATTCTGAATTAAAAAGAAAAGTAGTAAATGAATATCTTACAAATAACACAGATTTATTAGAATTAGCATACACTTATAAAATTGCTTCTCAAGAATCCATTTTACAATGGGTCAAAAATTATAAATTATATGGTGAATCTTCTTTTGACGATAAAAGAGGAACCGCTACTGCTGAAGTGGCTCCTTTAAAAGGTAGACCTAAGAAGAATTTTGACTCTAATGATGAAAAAGAAGAATATGATTCTTTAGTAAAAGAAAGAAAAAGAGCTAAAGCTAAAGAGAAAAGAAGATTAGACAAAGCTAGAAAATTAAGAGAAACTAGAAAAGCATTAGAAATTCAAAAAGCTGAAGAATATAAATCTAATAAATCTAAATAATATTATTTACTAAAGGTTACTTTAAAAGTAACCTTTTTATGTTAAAATATAGTGTATGAAATATGAAATAAACACACTAGTATCTACTTTAGTAGATAATAAAGAAGCAAAAAGAGGATCAATTGGCGCAATTATTGGTCAAAAAGAAGAAAAAGGAAATACTATTTATTTAGTTGAAATCTTTACTGTAAAAAATCATGAACATTTACAGCTTTTTTATAGTGAAAATCAATTATATAAAATAGACAATGCTTAATATGGAAAAATACGCTTTAGGTATAGATTTTGGTACTCAATCAGTAAGAATTATTGTATTTGATAGTAAAGGAAATACTATTATTAAATACAAAGAACCTTATAATCATCCTTACTTTTCTGCTCAAAATGGATATGCTGAACAATGGCCTTCTTATTATCTAGAAAAGCTATATAAATGTACTAATAAATTAGCTAATGAACATCCTGAACTAATTAGTAATCTTTTAGGTGGATCTATTTCCTGTTTTAGAGATTCATGTGTAGTTTTAGATAAAGATTATAATTTATTAAGACCTAGCATTTTATGGTTAGATCAAAGAATGGCTAAATGTAAAAATAGACTTCCTTTTTATATTGAATTATTTTTACATTTATCTACTATGTATGAAACAGTAGATTTAAATAGAAAGAAAACTCCTGCAAATTATTTCCAAGAAGATGAAATTGATATGTGGAATAAAGTCAGACATTATTGGAATATATCAACATATTTTAATTATGTTCTTACTGGAAATGAAGTGGATTCTCCTTCTAACTATGCTGGACATTACCCTATTGATATGAAAAAAGGTAAATGGAATAGTAAGTTTAATTTTAAAAATAAAATATTTAATATTCCTCTTAATTATTTACCTAAATTAATAAAGCAAGGTGAATTAATTGGAACAATTACTAAGCAAATAAGTGAAATATCTGGTTTACCTGAAGGTTTTAAATTATATACAGGTGCAGGAGATAAATTATTTGAAACTCTTGGTGTTGGTGGCTTTGATAATAATATTGCATCTATTTCTTATGGTACAAGTTGTACTATTGAAATATTAACTAAAAAATATCATGATTCTGAAGGATTTTTACCTGCCTATATGTCCCCTGTTAATGGTTTATGGAATATGGAAGTTCAAATCTATAGAGGATATTGGATGTTAGAATGGTTTGCTAAAAATTTTGCTTCAGAAGAATTAAACGCCGCAATAATTGCAAATAAAGCTGTAGAAGAATTGTTAAATAAAAAAATGTTAGAGATACCTCCTGGATCAGATGGACTTATTTTACAACCATATTGGGGTCCTGGATTAAAAAGGCCACTTGCTAAAGGCGTAATATTAGGCTTTTCTGATTATCATAACAAATACCATGTTTATAGAGCTATTATTGAAGGTTTAGCTTTCGCTTTAAAAGAAGCTTTATTGAAAATGGAAAAAAGAAGACATAAAGGAAAAGTTAAAAAAATTAGAATAAGTGGAGGTGGATCTGCTTCACCTGCTATATGTCAAATAACTGCTGATATATTTAATTTACCTGTATCTAGAATTCAAACATATGAAACAGCTTCTTTAGGTGCTGCAATTAATGTATTTGTATGTTCTAATTATTATTCATCTTATAAGCAAGCCTGTGATAATATGGTACATCAAAAAGATGAATTTATACCTAATAAAGAAAACGCTAAATTATATAATCAAATATATAAAAATGTTTATAAGCATATCTATCCTAGAGTTAAACCTTTAAATTATTCTATTAGAAAAATATTGAAAAAATAATATTGGCACTGGATTTTCTTTTTCCAGTGTTTTTTGTTGTTTTTTATAATTAAAATTATGTTAAATTACTCGTTTTGTTTAAATTTAGATTTTAATCTACTATTTACACACATTATCAACTTGTTTTCACACTACTTATAAACATACTTATCCACCAAAATACGCGAAATTCACATGGTGTGAATTTTTTAATTATTATTTGTGAATAAATTATAAAAACACTTTAATTAAGCCTTTTTATAGTTGTGGATAAAAAATTAAAGTTTAAAATCTATCCACTGATTTCACATATGGTTGTCAAGTAATTTTTGAAAAAATTTTTATCCACAGTTTATAC
>CAVFIT010000090.1:0-10558 GCA_963622735.1 Phocaeicola dorei
GCCAGAAGAGTGGGAAGAATTAGAAAATGTTAGAATATATTATGAGTTCTTTAAATCTAATAAAGATAAGTTTGAGAAGTAAAGAGAGTTCTTACCATTGTATTTTTTTAATAGTAAAGCACCTTATATTAGCTTATATTATAGTTAATTTGAGGTGTTTTTTTATATTTACTGAACTGTCAGTTCAGTAAGTAAATAATATTAAGGGTGAAGTATTTTAATTAGATTAGTTATGTGCTAGAATACAATTGTTAGGTATGGTTGAATTTTTAGATATGAATATGTCATATATAGGAGGACATAATCATGACTAACAATTTAAACAAACACTTAGATAAACAATATTTTGCTCAAGCTTTCTACATAGCTAGAATCAGTAAGAAACTTACTGTTGAAGATTTGGCGTATAGGATTGGAGTAAGTCCTAGACTTATTTATTCTTATCAAAATGGTGAGAAGATTCCATCTATCGCAACTCTTAAAGCAATTTCAATTGAACTTAGTGTTTCTATTGATAGCATGCTACGCTTAGCGTAGTGTGCTATTTTAATAATTAAAGGGGATAATTTATGAGTACTAATGATTATATAAATCTATATGGTGTTTTTAGACAATTAAATAGCGATATATCATCAAAATATAAAAAAGATGAAGCATCTCTTAAGTTTTATGATTTTTTTCTTTTTCATATGACATCACTATCTTGTGGAATATTATATGAATTATTACAAAATTCTGAAAGATTATCTTCATCAGAGTTATTTTTTGCAAGATCATTAATAGAAGATATTGCTGTTTTAAGAATGTATGATAACGGCGATGTAGCAGAAAACTCAGAGTATTTATTAAAAGGATTTAATTTCCTTTGTGAATATAATTTATATAAGAAATATAAAAATTTAGATGGTAAATATTTTGATTTTAGTCAAATTAAAAAGAATTACCAAGACTATATAAAAGACTTTAAAAGAGTATGCAAAGAAGATTTTAATGAACTCGAAACAAAAGAAATTTTAAAGAATAGAAATCTAGCATTTCTTGAAATAAATTATAATTACTTAGACTTGATTGATAACTATGCCAGTGAATATAAGATAGAATATAATTTATTAAGTATGGTTTGCCATATTTCTGATATTATATTAAGTTATGAATATATTAATAATAGTAATAATTTAAAATTGATTGATAGATTATTAGCAGATGTATTTAATGAAGTTGATAAATATTATGGTACTACACTAAAAATATCAGAGTTAAATAATTTTCTAAATCAATCTATCGCTGCTGGTATATGTGATAATAATTTAAATCCTTATTTTGAAATCACAGTAAATGAAGTTCAAAATATGTATTTATTAGTAGATGAAATAAATACTAATTTTTCAAAAATTTATGATGATATGTATTTACCAGCTGTTTTCTTTCAAAAAATCGCTGATGAAATAGAATCATTGTCATATGATTTATGTTATAGCTTTTCTGATAATGCCAAATGTAGAATTAAGCCAATTTATGAACTTGTTTCAACTTATCATTTCATTAATAAACATGTTTCTTCAAAGAATGATCTTTTTAAACTTAAAATTATACAAGAATATTTTAAATTAAATATTTGTAAAAATTATAGAAAGATATCAAAAGAAGAATTTGAGTCTTATGGTTATAATAATTTTACATATGATGAATTTAAAGATATAAGTACTAAACCATTACATAAATATCTTGGATATAAGAGTGTAAATGATATGGTTTATGAAATGATAGATGATTTTATTATAGATACTGAACAAAATTCAATTTATAAGCTTATATATGCAGAAAGCCAATATTTTTCTCATGGTAATGGTTATAGTTTAATATCAAACGAAGGAGCATTTAAAGATATTAATCCATGTATTGATATCATAGATAATCTTTTATTATGTTGCATAAAAGAATATTCTGATAAAGAAGCAATTAATATCTCAAGTGGTTATCAATTACATATAGATAATTATAACATGTCTTTAAAAACTTTAGGCATATTGAAAGATATAATAAATAATAAGAAAAAAGTTAGGGATGGACTTGAAAAAAACAAAACAGAAATACAATAGGAATTCAAACTTAAGGATTCCTTTTTTGTCTTTCTCAAATTAAACTTTTAATTTTTTGAACTGAGGGTGCAGTGTAACGATTCATAAAATATATTAAAATTAAATTGATGATAAAACTTTAGGGAGGAACTTCTATGTGTAAGATAAATGTTGTTAATATTCATTTTTTAGATGCGTGTAATTATGTATGTAACCATTGTTTTGTGAAAAAAGAAAGTAATCAATTAAACTTTAGCCAAATAACTCAAGTTGTTTATAAGATCAAAGAATTCTTTGATGAAGAAGATATCCATGATGGACGCATAAATTTAGCTGGTGGTGAGCCATTATTATCCAAAGATATCGATAAAATAATTGATTATATTTATGATAAAGGAATAAAGGTTTCCTTAATTACAAATGGTTACTATCTCACTAAAGAATTTATTGATAAACATGCACATCAATTATGTTGTATTGGTATTAGTGTAGATTCCTTAGATATAGAAACTAATAAACAAATTGGCAGATGTCAAAAGAATGGTAAATCATTAGA
Organism: Phocaeicola dorei; assembly: GCA_963622735.1. Lineage (GTDB taxonomy): Bacteria > Bacillota_I > Bacilli_A > RFN20 > CAG-288 > Scatoplasma. Next base: position 2,635 of record CAVFIT010000090.1, read on the forward strand.
TATTAATCAATTAATTGATATCTGCAAGTATATTAAAAAGTCTAAGATTAAGTTAAAGATTAATACTTGTTTATCTAAATTGAATTACAAGGATAACTTTAGAGATTTTTTAGAAGAAGTAAGACCAGATAGATATAAAGTATTACAAATGGTATGTGATGATTATGATGTGGTTAATATATGCAATAGAATAAGTAATGAAGAAATGAATCAGTTCATTCAAAAACATAAGGAATTTATATCAGTAATAGAGACTGAAAATGAATTAAAAAGATCTTATTTAATTGTAGATTCAAAAGGTAATCTTGCATATAACAATTCTCATAATTTAAACCATTCTATTTTTAATAATAAAATTTCTAATATTGTGGATAAATTACAAATTGATGAAGGAGACTTTGAAAAAAGATACAATGGGTAATATCAAAAAAATTTATTAAAATTAAAATATTGAACTATCAGATCATGGGATGGTTAAATATAATATGTATAATATATGGTGTAGTAGGTAAAGATTTATTTTTACTTATGAATAATTAATTGAATATAGGAAAGGAAATATATATGACAAATCAATTAAACTCAAATCAAGAAAAATTCACTTTAGACTCAATTGCTGGTTATAAGAATGAGAAGAATGAGGCAATTAAGATTATTAATTTATTTAAGAATTACGAAACATTAAAAGAAATGGGTGTATCAATTCCAAGAGGTTTAATTTTATCTGGTCAACCAGGTGTAGGTAAAACATTGATGGCTAAAGTTATAGCTTCTGAATCTAATGTTCCATTCTATGAATATGAAGCTACAGAAGATGATGAACCTAGTAAGTGTATTGCAAATTTAAGAAAACTATACGCTCAAGCAAGAAATAATGCTCCTTCAATAGTTTTTATTGATGAACTTGATGAAATGATTCCTAATGATGATTTTAGATCAGATATGTCTAATGTAATTTTGAAAAATTTATTAACTGAAATTGATGGAGTTAATTCTTCAAATGGTGTTCTAACAATAGCAACTACTAATTATTATGGTGCTATACCAAATGCTTTGAAACGTTCTGGTAGAATGGATAAGCATATAAGTTTTCCTTTGCCTGACTATAATTCACGAAAAGCAATATTAACTTTATATACAGCTAACAATAAATATTTAAAGAATGTTAATATAGATTCGGTCACAAGAAAGACTCAGGGATTTTCAGGAGCTGATTTAAAGACACTATTAAATGAAACATTAATAAACTGTATCTCTGAAAATAAGAAGGAAGCTTCCACAAAAGATGTAGAAAGAACTATACCTTTAATAGCTTTAAAAGGTATTAGACAGGTTACTAGAAAAGAACCATCTAAAAGGGTTTGTTATCATGAAATAGGTCATTTCATTTGTCATTATGCACTAACAGGAGAAGCATCCGAAATTTCAGTTGAAAAGATTGGAAATGTAGAAGGTTATTCAAGATCATTTGCAGAACAACTTTTAGGACATGAAGATAGAAATGAATTTGAGAATGCAACTATAGAAGAATTAAAAAATCAAGCTATAGAATTGTTAGGGGGGTATGCCTCAGAGGTAATATTTATGGGTGAGGTATCAACTGGTGTAAGTGATGATATAGAAAAGTTTGGATCTGTTATTATGACAATGGCAAGTATTGGTGCTTTAGGTAAAAATTATATGTTCTTAAGCAAGTTAAATACTCGTATAGCAATATATGATGAATCAAGTTTTAACAATGATCCAAGAAGAGAATATTTTGATACTTATCTTGAAAAAGCAAAAGAGTTAATTAATAACAATAAAGATTTAGCTTTATATGTATATGAGAAACTACTTGAAAAGAGTTCATTAGATGTTGAAGAGGTTGAAGAATATATTAAGGAATTTAAACAAAGTCATTAATTATAGGCTTAGAAAAGAGAATGTAAAAGTTCTCTTTTTTATGTATTGATAGTATTTTGTGCTTATATTACATATAAATCAAATTTATCGAACAAGAATTTGCATATTCATCATAAAAAAATTGATAATTGATTGATTGTTCTCTTTTATAATGTCACTATAGTTATTAGTTGGAATTACTATTTACATTAATAGAATTTATATGATATAATTGGCTTGCGTAATGAAAATATATCGGGGTGTAAGCCTTCTTTACGCACAACTATAGGTATGCATCCCAGTTTAAATAAAATAGTATGATTTGTAAATTTATCGTAGATGTCTTTACAAATCAATTTTTTTATTATAGAATAAAGATGCGTAAAGAAGGCAGGGACTTTTCCCTCCACCCAAAAAGGTTAATAATTAATTATTAGTCTGAGTAGGATTTGTATACCTATAGTGCGTTAGACGTACTAAAGTAAATGATGATTTAAAACTCTAGAGGATTATTTTTTACTTTTATCCGTTCTTTTCATTTTTTGATTGATTAGGAGGAGAGAAAAAATGAAAAAAATTAGTTTAAACGATACATTAGGTCATGCTTATAAAGTTGTTGAACCAGAAGTAATTTCGATTAAATCAAGTGTTATGAGTATATGTTCAGATATAGATAGGTATTTTCAACTTAGGTTTAATTTAAATATTTCACAAGCTATTTTAAATGAAACTGATTATTTATATTTGATAAAATTATATCCACAATTATCCGGATTATCTATTGAAAATTTTGTTAAATTGTTAGAAATAATTTCAGAAATAAGGGATATTAATGCACATTTATTTATTTGTAGAGACGTAGTTATTGATGCTGATTTAAATAAATATTTAGATGATATTGTTGAACATAAATATCTTATTAGTAAAAATGGAAAAATAACAATGTATGGTCAAGCGTATATTTTATCTTTGATAGCACAAAAATATAATTTATGGCCTTTTTATACATCATACTTTACTAAAGAGAATTTTTTAGAATTCTATAAAACGCCTGGAGTTGTTATATCTAAAATACAAACAGAAGAACAACATAAAATGCAAAATTATTGTGGATTAGGTAAACCTGTTAATAATGCCAATATAACAAATCAAGAATTAATTTATTTAAATAATACATTAAAATTAAATTTAACTAATATTGTATTTAATTTGGAAAAAGAATGCATACATACTAAAAAAACAAATAGCAACTTTATATCATTTAGTCAAGTTTTAAATTGTTCATATATTTTTGACTCATCATATGAAGAAATGAGACTCATGGTTTTTCTTAGAAATTGTTGGTTTCATGGCGTGATGCTTGAAGAGAATGCAAATTTTGATGATGTACCACAAATATTTAGTTTTAATTTTATTATTGAATCACTAATTAAAATAAAAAAAACATTAAGCAAAAATTATATAATGTTTAAAAAGACAATTTGTAGTATTGAACAATTGGGAAAAGATATTCTTAATTATTATGCTTTAAGAATGGTTGAACTCTCTTATAAAATACTTGATCAAAGACTTTTAACGAAAGAAAAGGTAGACTCTAGAATTGAAGCTATTAAGAAATCATTTGATTGCTTTATTCAAAGTTCTGATAGATATAATTTAACTAGATTATTAATTGATAATGATGAAATTGAATTTACTGTTAAAAATGCAAAATTTATTGATAAAGTGCTTCGAACTACAATACTTAAAGATTTGCAAATTGTAAAATTACATTCTAATAATGGTTTTAAAATTGGAGAATTTTATACTACTAATTCAGATCTTTGTTTAGTTTTGATAGATTTAGAAGATAGGTATCAAAATAAAATAAATGATAAATATTTATGCGAATATGGTAATGAAAGTTCTATCAAATATGGTGACAATATTATCATTTATGAATATGATTGTTTATTTAATCAAGATGACGTTATTAGTAACTGTTAAATATAGAGGAGGACAATATGGAGTTAAAAATTAGTTCATTTAATAATAGTTTAGATGATGATATAGAATTATTACTCGATAATAAAACACATAGTGTTAAAATTTCAACTACTAAAAAAATAATTGAGAGAGATAGAAAGGATGCAAGATATATAAAATCTTTAAATAATGTAAAATTAATATATAAGATTGAAAATGGTGGAATATTAATACTAATGGGAAATCTTCAAGTTAGTTTTAAGAAACCATTTGGTGGGGAATTCTTTTTAAAGAAAATTGTAAACGATACTACTAATTTTGAAGATGTTAGAGGAGTTATTAAAGATATTAAATTTATCTCAATAGGTGATCCTACTTCAGTAGAAGTTATGCAGCAAGAATTAGATGAAATTAATAATAATCCTAATTTTGAATATAACATTAGTCAATTTGATGAGTTTATGGAAATTTTTGAATTTTATAAGAAACTTTCAGATGAATTAAATAATAATATATCTTATCAAATTAATAATATTTCAAGGCCTTATTATTTTATATCTTCTGATGCTCAAAATTTTGACTCTAATTTTAAAATTGAAGTTAAAGACCAAAATGGCGTTTTAAAAGGATACAAGATTGAGGCGATTGACTATCATTATTTGAAAAATGAGATTAAAGAACAAGTTTTAGAATTGGTAGATATTCATGTTACTGGTGGAACTGATGAAATTCAGAGAATTAAAAGAGTTGGAACTGAGAATGTATATTTAAGTAATGTATTTAATGTTTCAGAAAAAGATATTAAATCATTAAAACAATTTTCAATTATTAATATAATTATAAATAAAAATGAAGTAATAATATCTGGGGAATTAAAAAATAGTATAGATTATGAAGATAATTATGAATATCTAAATTTATATGACATGGGTCAAAAAATAAAAGTAGAATCAATTGATAATTCTTTAAGACTTATAAATCAGGGAGCAACAGGATCAGCCTCTGAATTATTGCAATATTTAATTGGTGACAAAGCAATGCCTAATGATGAAGATGTTAAAGAAAGTAATGTCATTAAAGAACATTATATGCAAGGATTAAATGAATCTCAAAGAAGAGCCTTTCTTATGGCAGTAGATGGACAACCGGTATCTTTAATAAAAGGGCCACCAGGAACAGGTAAAACACATGTAATAAATGCAATTGTCCAATATATTACAAAGGAATTAAATGAGAAAGTAATTATTTCCTCTCAAACACACATTGCAATTGACAACGTATTAGATAAGTTAATAGAAAATTATGATCTAATAATTCCTAATAGAATTACAAATAGAAGAAATAAATATAGTGGCGAATATATCGATGAGACACTTTATAAAACTTGGGGAAGTAAATTTGAAAAACACAATTTAAGATCTTCTAATAAAGAATTAGTTCAAAACATGGTGGATGCTATGAAGAATTTTAAAGGTCAGCCTAAATTTAAATATTCTGAAGAAACTCAAAATATAGATTACAAAGTTATTGGCGCAACAACTACAACTAGTGCAATTGCAGGTAAAAAAGGTCTTGAGATATTAAAAGGATATGATTGGTTAATTATTGATGAGGTATCAAAATGTCCGATTACTGAGGTGTTAAGATATCTTCCTTATGTTTCAAAAATAATAATGGTCGGTGATGATTATCAGCTAGCTCCATTGTTAGAATTTTCTAAAGAAGATGTTATGAATCTTCCTTCATATAATGAAGAATTATTCACAAAGTTGCATAGAATTTATGAACAATCAGTATTTGCTAAAGTTTTAGATAAGGCAAAGAGAGCTAATAGATTAGTTCAATTAAATGAAAACTATCGATCTGTTTCTCAAGTATTAACCACTTATAATGTTTTTTATGATAGTACATTAATTGGAAAAAGAGAGGCTATAAGACCTGATAAATGTCATTTTAAGGTTGTAGACGGAGAAATTAATTATGATGAGAAAGATGTGTTCTTTGTTGAAGTGTTAAAAGGTCAAGAACAAAGAGATGGAACATCAAGATTTAATTTAGATGAAATACAAGCTACAGCTTTTATATTAGATGATCTAATGAAGCATGCTATAAATCCGAGTCAAATAAGCGTTTCAGCCATTTTCCCTTATGCTGCACAAATTAATCATTTCCAAAAGAAAAATATTGAACTTATTAATAGAGCAAAAAAACTATTTAAATCATTTGAAATAGATACAGTAGACGCATTTCAAGGAAAAGAGACTGATATTGTATTAGTTAATACAGTTGTAACAGATTCATCACAAAAAAATTTCTTAAATGATTTTAGAAGAATAAATGTATCTATGTCTAGAGCAAGGGATAAATTAATTGTGTTTGGTAATAGTATTACCTTAAGTAAGATTAATATGAAAATTGGCGACGGACAAGAAAGACAATATTTTAAGGAAATTATTAATTACATTAAGTCAACCGGCACTTATTTAAATTATGAAGGGGGTAAGATTGAAAATGGAAATAAAAGCAAGAGTAGCATTAAGCTTGCCTAATACATTTTATAAAGTAATTTTAAAGTATGATACATATGAGAAGGCGACATATGATTCATATTTGATTGCAGCATTAATATCAAGTACAAAATCTCAAGATGAAGCATTTGAATACATTGATGAAATTACTGGTAAAGGATCATTAAATTCACACTTTAAAAAACTATATGAAGAAATTTCCAAATTAACGAATGATCAGATTAATGGTATTCTAGAAAGCTCATTATATCCTGTTACTGTGGTTAATGAAAAAAATCATTTTAAATATTACCCTATGTTAAATGCAACTAAAATTCAAAAAAAAGTATATGTAGGAAACCTTTCTTTACAAACTGACCTTGTTAAAGACTTAATAATGCCTCAAGGAAATAAGATTAAATTCTTATCATTAGAATATTCTGAAGAACCTGGAAAAGTTGAAATGGATACTTATGATGCTATTTTTACTAATGATTATATTACGATTGATTTAGCTAATAATCAATATTTTGAAATATCAAAAGAAGACTTTAATAAAGTTTATAAAAATGATGTGGAGTCGCTAAATGGTTATTTAGGTAATGTTGGAACAGAAATTACTATGGGTAAATGGAATGTTTTATCTAAATCAATAGTTGAGTTACTAAATCAAACAAATTTAAAATACAAAGACTCTAGAGGTATGCACACAGTATTATCAAATGATTGTATTAAGACAATTGAAATAATCAATGTATTTAATCTATATTTTTATAAAGAAAATAAATATGAATTTTCAAAAGCAAACTCCTCATTATGTGAAGATGCAATAAACTATTTATTAGAATCTAAAAATATTAATGAATTTAAAACTAAAACTTTAATAAATATATTAAAGAGTGTAAGTGATGAAACTAGTCAAAAGGTTATTCAATATATTTTGAATAGGAAAGATTCAAAAGAAATTAGTGAACTTGGATTAAGTTTGATTAAATCCGGCCTTGAAAAAGGATGGGAAGAAAATATTCTTAAATCAATAAAAAGATTCACATTAGCATCGGATTATAAATATTTATATAGAATAAATCCTAATTTAGGTTTTGATATTGAAGAAATTATAAATATAGATAATACCGAATTAACTTGCGAGGATAAAGAAAGAAAGGAAAAATATTTGTCTGAACGTGATAATATTCTAAAGGAAATTAATCAAATAATTGGTGAAATGACTAACTCAGGTGTTAGAGAGAACATTAAATCTTTAGAACAATCAGAACTTAAAAATAAGGTTAAGAAATTTCTTGATAAAAGAACGGGTCATAATAAGAAAAATTATACTATAATGACATTAAGTCAATTAAATAAAGAATATAATGAAATTCGTGAAATGTATAATGGACCTTATCAAGAAATATTAAAGTTATTAAAAGATCAGAACTAATTGTAATTTGGTTGTTATTAATATATTACGGAGGAAAGAAGTTGAATAATATAAAAACAATATTTAAAAATCTTAAATATTATAAATGGTCCTTATGGGTATCTCTATGTGCTTTATCTTTAGTACC
>CAVFIT010000091.1:0-4785 GCA_963622735.1 Phocaeicola dorei
CTTTTTATTTTTTACTTAATAAAAGCACGTGATAACACGTGCACATAAATACTTAAATACTATTAGGATCTACACCTAATTTAAATAAAGCAGCTTCTAAAGCAGATATTCTTTTTAAATAATCGATATTAGATAAACTTGCATTATCATTATCAGCAATATTTTTTAATCTTTCAGACATAACAGCTATATCTACTTCAGCTTTAGATAATCTTTTATTTAATATTTCATTTAAATTAGATAAATCTTCTATTTTCTTTTCACTAGATTCTACATATAATTGCATAGTCTCATAATCTGAAATAACAGTATCTAAAAATGCGTCTACTTGCATAGCGTTATATCCAGGTTTATTACCTTCAAACTGTTTATGTAAAATTGTATTTGAATTAAGTTTTAATTGAAGTCCCATATAAAAATCCCTCCAAGTCTTTATATTATAAACTATAGAAAACTAATTATCAAAAAAAGCTTTATCAACTGCCTCAAGAATTAATAATCTAGGTGAAAAAGATTCTTTGATAACAATTCCTTTCTCAAGTAAATATTCATAAGTAACTGATTTTTTAGATGAATTAAGCTGACTTTTAATATCTGAATATTTAATTAAAAATGTTTGATCATGTGCTTTCATTCTAATAACAAAAAAAGCTAATCCATCAAGTCTATCTACCCCATCTAAATGAGTTATTTGTTGAGGCCTAATATTATGAAAAGAAAAAGATGTTTTATTAATTGTTTCTTTAGCCTCAAAATCAAGATATTTACCTCTATATAATCCATTATAATCAGTAGTAGATTTATTATTAAAATAAGCTTCAGTAATCTTAGCTTTATTTACATTATCCATTTTTACTACTTTAATAGGTGTGGCACGCTTATATATTAAGCATAATCCTTTTTGATTATAAAACTCGCATGAAGAAGAAATGTCTTCTTCTAATAACATACCTCTATTAGAAGCGTTGTCTTTTAAATTATAGTGTTTTTTATTGTCACTAGTATCTACTTTATTTAATGGCTTATATTCTTTTCCATTAGGGTATCTCATGCAAAATATCCCTCTAACACTCTTAATAAATCCTCTTTAGTTAATGTTTGATCATTATCTAAATCCATAATCAATTTCTTAACTGGAGGTGGTAATAAATTACTTGTTTTTAATAAATTTTTATAAGATTCTACTAACAATTCTTTTTTAGAAACTAATACTTGAAAAATATGATATAGATCCATAGCATCTACTAATGGATCATGACTATTTCCACTAGGCTCAATTTTTAAAAATTCTCTTAAGTGAATTAATGAAATGTATTCACTTTTCTTTCCTCTTAAATATTTAGAAATAAAAGCACCTAAATCAACTGTATTTCTACATAAGTAGTTTACAAAATCCTTTTGAAAAGGAGTGGGTGAATTTAACACTTTAAAAGAATTTGTTAACATTCTTTTATCTTGATCACCATAAGTTAAAACTTTTAATTTAGATGATCTATTTCCTAAAAAATTATTTAAATCAGTTAAGCATTGACTAAATTCAACTCCTTGCTCATTTAATAAATCATCTGTTATTCCAGTCATAGTAACTACAACTGAACCAATTTGTGCTTTTGTTTTAACATAGCATTTAAAAGTAGAAGGTTCACTAATAGGAACATAATTATTATCACAATCAACTAAAACAGCACCCACTGCAATTACTTCGTGAGTGTATTGAGTTCCTTCAAAATCAAGGAACAATAAGTGATTAGCATCTTCTAATAAACCTTTTAATAACTTCATTTCATCTCTATTATAAAATAAAGTAAGATATATTTAAATTAAAATGTTACAATAAGACCATTTTCTAAAGCGTAAAATGCGCATAAGCCTTTATGGTCTACTAATCTTACTTCTTTAAAAGAATAAGTTTCTTCAATTAATTTTTTGATTTCTTGACCTACACTATCACCATAAATACATGAGACAATACAAGTTCTATTTGATAAATCTGCCCCATTAATAAAACCAGCCATATCACTAACTAAGCTTTTTAATGCTATTTTCATGCTTCTAACTTTTTTAAAAATTTTTATTTCACCATTTTCACCAATGCATATTGGTTTAATAGCTAAACTTGTAGCAACAAAAGCAACTAATTTTGACATTCTACCATTTCTAACTAAGTTATCAAATTTATCTAAAACAAATAATAATGTAATTGATTTAACATAATTATCTAATTGTTCACATATTTGTTCATATTCTAAGCCTTGTTTAATAAGTTCATAAGCTTTATCTACTAACATAATTAAACTACCTGCAGTTGATAAAGAATCAATAACATGTATTTTAGAATTATTATCATCCATACCACCAATAAAAGCTGAATTAAAACATCCTGATAATTTAGAAGAAATAGTTAAACAAATAACATATTCTGCTCCTTCATACGATTTAGCAAAACTAGCTGGAGAAGGACAAGATGTAGATGGTTTATCTTTACATGAAGATAATTTAGTTAACATTTGTTTAACATCGATATTATCATCATCAACAAAATCTTGACCATCTATTCTAATAGTTAAAGGAACCACTTCAAAACCTACCTCATTATCTTTTATATAATCACTTTTTAAATTTGATGAGGAGTCTACAACAATTTTAAATTTCATAATAACCTACCTGTACAACGTTTATATTTTACAATAAAATCATTTTTAAAATAGTATATTTATACTATACTAATTAAAAATACAACTCTACTATGAGTAGAGTAGGTCTATTTTGCTTGACTACAGTCATTTTTTTGATTATTATTATCGTATGGAAAAAATACCTGATATTAAGCTTATTATAGCTAAAAACTTAATCAAATATAGAAAAGAAAACAATCTAACTCAATCTCAATTAGCTGCTAAAATCAACTATTCTGATAAAGCTATTTCTAAATGGGAAAGAGGTGAAGGAATACCTGATATTAATGTACTAAAACAAATAGCAGATATTTATAATATCCCTATTGAAAATTTATTACATCAAGAAACTTATCAAGAAAAAGTTCATTCTTTTACTAGAAATAAATATGTCATATTAATTTTATCAATATTATTAGTATGGTTTATTGCTATGATTAGCTATGTTGTATTAGAAATAGTTATTCCTAATAAATTACATACTTACTATGCCTTTATATATGCAATACCTGTTTCATTTATAGTCGCATTAGTATTTAATTGTATCTGGGGATCAAGAATTTACAATATGATATTAGTCTCTGGTATTAACTGGGGAATTAGTGTTTCATTAGTATTCTCTTTATCATTTGTCTCCCCTAATATGTGGTATTTATATTTTATCTCTGCTGTATTTGAAATATTAACAATATTTTGGTACATGTTAGATACTAAAAATAATAATAGACCTAAATCTCAACTTACTAATGATGTAATAGAAGATAATATTAAATTAGGTGAACAAACTAGTGATAACGAAAACGAGTCTATTAATTAGACTCGCTTTTATTTATTCTTGATTTACAACAAGTTAATTCACATTGATCACACTTTCTTAAATTAGATGCTAGGCAAATATTTCTACCAAATAAAATCATTTGTCTATGAAAGTTAATACAATCTTTATATGGATAATTCTTTTCTAATACTACTTGAGTTTTATTAGCGTCATATTTATCACTTACTATATTTAATCTTTTACATATTCTTAATATATGAGTATCTACTGGAATATATTCTTTATTATCTATTTCACCTAAGAATACACTTGCTGTTTTTTGACCAACCCCTGGTAATGTTTTTAGTTTAGATATTTCATGAGGTATTTTACCTTGATAATCTAAAATTAACTTTTTAGATAGATTAATGATATTTTTTGTTTTAGAAGGGCCTAGTCCTACTTGTTTAATTATATCTAACATTTCATCATAATTAGCCTTAGAGTAGTCTTCTATTGTTTTATATTTATTAAATAAAACAGGTGTTATTTTATTAACTACTTTATCTTGAGCTTGACTAGATAAAATAACGCTAACTAAAAACTCAAATTCATTAGAAGAATTTAAAAACACTTTAGTAGTAGGATATAACTTATTTAAAAAAGTTTTTAACTCTATTATTTTTTCTTTTTTAGTCATCACTAGTTACCCAAGGCTTAGATAATATTTCTTTTGTCTGTTCAGAATTCTGAATCCATTCTTGATCATTATGAATTGAATACCCATCTACTTGGATATCTTGATTTTTTTGAATAGAGTGTAAAACCTTATCTACTGCAGCAATAGATACAGCTTTAGACTTAGATTTAATTTTACTAACTCCTTCTTTTACCATGTTTTCATTTATACCTGATTGAATCCATAAATTGATTCTATCCGTTTCTTTAGGTTTAAGTGGTCTACCAAGTAATTCTTCAAAATAAGTATATAAAGTATTTACTTTGCTGGCGGTAGATTTATCTTTTTTCAAATCATTTTCAATATATAAATCTTTTTTAAAGTCTTTAATAATTTTTGTATATAAAGGAGATAAAGTAGTAACCATCTTACCTTGTGAATTAGATACATATTGAATATAACCTTTATCAAGTAAAGACACTAATATTTGATCTATTTCTTCTTTAGAAATAGTCATATATATTAATAAATCATCAGCAGTTACTAGTTGCTCTTCATATTCTAAAATATCATCTAGACACAAAATAAGAGATAATTCATTTTCATTAAGTTTATAATATTTATAATGTCTAATTAAAAATCTTATGTAATTAATATCTTTATATGTTAAGTTC
>CAVFIT010000092.1:0-9920 GCA_963622735.1 Phocaeicola dorei
GTTAATATATACCCTAATAAAAATGTAGCCTTAGGATTATCTAATTTAGATGCTTTTTTTAAATATGGTAAAAAAGATAAATCAGAAGTTAATTTATTATTTATTTCTTCTGCTTTATATAATTTATAACCTTGTAAGAATAATTGTTCACTTTGTTGTTTTTTCTTTGACATAAAATCTTCTTTCAAAAATATAGTATACTAAACTAGAAATAATCTCAACTAATTTTATTTTTTTGTTTATTTAAAATTTCATAAAAACCACATTTTGTGACCACTAAATGTTCAATTAAGCTGATTCCGACTAATTTTAATGAGGAGTTTAATAACAAAGTTGAATTAATATCTTGATTAGATGGTAACATGTTATTAGATGGATGGTTATGCATTAAATAAACAAAACTACAGTTTTTTTCTATACAGTATTTTAATATTTTCTTTATAGTTAAACTTACTTGGTCATCTATATCATTTGTATAAGTAATAGAACTTATTAATCTTTTATGTTTATCTAATAGTATTAAAATAAATGTTTCTTTAATGTTATTGATAATTTTATTTGAATATATATCATAAACTTGTCTAGTACTTAATATTTGTTTATTAAATGAAGATATTTCATTATCAACATATATTCTTTTAGCAATTTCAAATATAGCTAATAATTTACTTGCTTTAGCTTGTTTTATTCCTGGAATATATAAATCTTTTAAATTACATTTACTCATTCCTTTAAGTCCATTATTTTTTACTAATAATTCTTTTGCTAAATCTATAGCGTCTTTTTCTTTTGAACCATATTGAATAACAAGCGCTAATAATTCAATATCTGATAAGTATTTAACACCTTGAAATACAATTTTTTCTCTTGGTTGAAGTGAACTAGGGTAAGTTTTTTATCGGCATTATTTACCACTCCATTCAAATTTAAATCCTCCAGGAAGATCTACTTTACCTTTTGATGTTACAAAAAACTTATAACAGACTACAGCTACAATTGCTATTGCAAGTACAGCCATTATCGCAGTTAATGTTATTGCTTCCCCACCTTCTATTTCTTCCATTTCTTGATTAGTTAATTTTCTTAATCCTTGCATAAAAAATCTCCTTTCAAAACTAAATAGTCTTAAAGGAGATTATTTTTATAATTATTTTAAGTAGTTATCTAATTCGTGTTGATAATTTTCTAACTTTTGCTTTTCTAAATCAACTTTTGCTTTAGGAGCTTTATTAATAAAGTTAGGATTTGATAACATCTTTGTTGATCTTTCAATTTCAGCTTTTAATTCAAGTATTCTTTTTTCAATTCTAATTTTATTAGCTTGAGCAAGTTCATCAGAATACACTTTAATAGCGATATTTTTCTCAACAAATCTATATGTGTTATTTAATTTAGATTTATCAATTAAATTAATTGATTTTAACATACCAACTTTTAATAAATAAGGCTTTAATTTTTCAAAATTAGATTTAGATGTATAAATATTTAATTCAGCTTTATATGTTAATGGTAATTTATTATCTGCTTTATATGATCTAATTTCTTTTATAATATTTACTAAATCATCACCTAAAGAAGAGTTCTTAATTTTAATAACAGAAGGATATTTAACTAAATAAATGCTTTGTTTATGGTTAGGTAAATAAGAATAGATTTCTTCAGAAATAAATGGAGCATATGGGAATAACATAGAAAGTAATGATTGTAAGACATATAACAATACATTTAATGCTACATTTCTTCTTAATGGATTATCTAAATCTGTTTTAATTTCTTCAATATAATTAGAACAAAATACATCATAAATAAATGTATATAAATAATTAGCAGCTTGACCAATTTCATATTTATTGAAATTTCTTTCAACATTTTTAATTGTGGTATTTAAATGTTTTAAAACGTATAAATCGACAAAATTTAAATCTAATTTTGTAATATCTTCTTCATATTTAAAATCTTCTTTAAAATTCATCAATGCAAATCTAGAAGCGTTCCAAATTTTATTTAAGAAAGTGTGGCTAGCATTAATTTTATCCATACCAAATGACATATCAAGTCCTGGTGTAACTGAAGTAGCTAATGCATAACGTAAAGAATCTGCCCCATATTCATCAATAACTTTAATTGGATCGATACCATTACCTAATGATTTAGACATTTTTCTACCTTGGCTATCTCTAACTAAGCCATGTAAGAAACAATTTTTAAATGGTAATTTATTAGTAAAATGAGCTCCATCAAATGCCATTCTAGCAACCCAGAAGAATAAAATATCATAACCAGTAATCATTAAATCAAGAGGATAATATCTTTTATAAAGATTATCGTTAACATCAGGCCAATTACATAATACAAATGGAGATAAACCAGATGAGAACCAAGTATCAAGTACATCTTCATCTTGAGTATATAAATTAGGATCTAATTGTGTAATTGAACATACTACTTCCCCAGTTTCCTTATTTGTATAAATAGGGATTCTATGTCCCCACCATAATTGTCTTGAAATACACCAATCCTCAGTATTTTTTAACCATTGAATAAAGATTTTTTCAAATCTTGATGGGAAGAAATTTATTTTTGTATCCTTGTTTTTTTGTAGTTCTAATACCCTTTTAGCAAGTGGTTCCATTTTAATAAACCATTGTTTAGATAAATATGGTTCAACAATAGTATGTGATCTTTCAGAATGACCGACTGAATGAACAATGTCATCAATTTTAATTAAATCACCTTGAGCTTCAATTTGTTTTACTAAATTATCTCTACATTGATATCTATCTTGGCCTTTATATTGATTTGCTAATTCATTCATAGTGCCATCTTTATTCATACAAACTGGCATTTTTAAATTATGACGTTTAGCAATATTAAAGTCGTTAGGGTCATGAGCAGGAGTACATTTCATTAAACCTGTACCAAAATCTTTATCAACGTAAAAATCAGCAATCATAGGAAGTTTTTCACCATTTGCTGGATTAATTACATATTTACCTTCATATTTTGTATAACGAGTATCTTTAGGATTAAATACTACACAAGTATCACCAAACATTGTTTCAGGTCTAGTTGTAGCAATTTCAAAATATTTTTCAGGATTATCAGCAAGTCTATATTTAAAATAATAGAATTTACCAGGAATATCTTTGTGCTCAACTTCAATATTTGATAAAGCGGTTTGTAATTGAACATCCCAGTTAATAATTCTTTCACCTTGATAAATTAAACCTTCATCATAAAGTTGCTTAAATACTTTTAATACAGCTTCATTAGTTTTTTCATCCATTGTAAATCTTTCTTTAGAATAGTCCATACCTATACCTAAAGCAGCCCATTGTTTATGAATTGTAGATGAAGTTTGATCTTTCCATTTATAAACTTCTTTAACAAAGTTTTCTCTACCTAAATCAAATCTAGTAATACCATCTTTTCTTAAGTTAGCTTCTACTCTTGCTTGAGTAGCAATACCAGCATGATCTGTACCAGGGCAGAAAAATACATCATATCCATGTAATTTCTTATATCTAGCAAATATATCATAAATTGTGGTATCTAAAGCATGACCAATATGTAAAACACCTGTGATATTAGGAGGTGGTACAATCATTGAAAAAGGAATACTTTTATCATTAATATCATAACTTGCTTGAAAATAATGATTAGAATTCCACATTTCAAACTTACCATCTTCTACTAGTTTGTGGTCATAATTTTTTTCCATTTCCATATTTTTACCTCCAAAATAAAAACGTTCCTAGAATATCTAGGGACGTTATATTAACGCGTTACCACCCTAGTTCAATTAGTTTTATACTAATTGCACCTTAATAACAATTATAATTTATATAGTATTAGCGACCAGCTTTTTTAAGTAAATACTCTACTTTCACCTATCTAGAGTTCTCTATAAATCTACTTTTTATAAAAAGCACTTCTAACAAAATAAATAATATCAAAATAATTTAACATTTACAAGATTAATCAGCTAAAGTTCCAAATGGATCCCATGGTTGTAAAACTATAGGTTCTTGTTTTAAAGCATCTAATTCATCTTGATTCAAATAATCTTTTAAAATGGCGGCTTGATATACAAATTTATCAAAGAAAGTATCTGACATAATAAAATAACCGGCATTACCGATATCTTTACCCCAGCTATTTTCTATTTTCCATCTATTAGGCTTATTATTAACTATGTTAACTCCAGTTAATACCATAGCATGATTCATACAACTAGATGAATAATCAAGCATCGCTTCTTTTTCAAAAGAAACATCTAAACCAAAACATGATTTATAATCAAAATGTTTATCATCCCATAAACCAACTTGTTCATCTCTAACACTATATTTAGAAACATCTGAACCAAACCAAACTAAATTACCCTCTTTTAATTGAGTAATAATTAGTTCTTTCATTCTATTTAAAGGAAGATTTAAATGTGTGATATTATCACCTTCAATTACATTACCTAAATATTCAACTGTATATGTTTTATTATATTCTTTATCAATAGTAGGGGCATGAATAATAGAAACATAATCATCAATATAATCTTTTACAAATTCATCATAAAATGATTTAGGTGTATAGTTTTTATAAATATGATATTTATGTTTTTTATCAGTATATTCAAAATCAAAATTTGTAGGAGGAATACCAAAACAATCTACTAATAAAACGTAGAATTTAGATAAATATTCTTCTTTAAGCTCGTATATTTTATTTAAATCTTTATCTTCTTTATATAATTTTTGAGCCTTATATGCAAACTCACGTAAAGATACATTAATTAAACTATTAATTTGAGAAGTAAAAGATGATTGACATGTTTCAATCATACTAGATTTAGGGCAAATACCATATTTTTTAATGATATTTTTAAACATATCCCATTGACCACCATCATTGACCCCATTTTGTAAGATAAACATTAATTTTCTTTCACTAGGTGCACAATCAATTCTATCAATAATAGATTCTAGTACATAATTTATTTTTTCTAATTTATCATAAAAAGCAATATAGTTTTGAGATATTTCAAACATACCTTCAATATTTAATTCTTTTGCAATTCTTTCTCTTAATAAATTACATGCAGAAAAAATCCAACACCTACCAGATTGCTTTTGATTTGTAACTGGCATTGTTTTAATATCAATTGAAAATGTATATTCCCTATTTTTTTGATTATCTAAACTATAACAAACATCATTTAATTTGTTTTTAGATAAAGCGTGTCTAATAATAGTATTTTTACTGTCTTTAGAATAGTTTTCTTGATATGATTTAACATCTTCTAATTTTATTGACTTAAAATTTTTCATTTTATCCCTCTTATTTTTCACTTAATGCGCTATTAATATCTACTTTTAATTCATCTAAACCCTTTTTTGATTTACTTGAAGTAATAAAGATTTTATCGTAAGGAAAATTTTCGTTTATCAGTTTAGTTAATTTATCTTTTTCAGATTGATTAAGTTTATCAGCTTTAGTAAATACAAAATTAACTTTTAAACCATATGAATCAATTAACTTAACTGCATCAATATCTAAACTTGATACTTCTCTTCTAGAATCTAATAATATATATACTCTTTTTATAACCTTATTAGATAAAGAAAAATATTCTAGCATCATTTGTTCAAAATCTAATGATCCATCTTTAAAATAACCATATCCAGGAGCATCAACTAAATAATATTTATCACTAATTGAAAAATATGAAATTAATTTTGTTCTACCAGGAGTAGAAGAAACATATACTAATTTTTTATTATTAGTTAAAGCATTAATTAAAGAAGATTTACCAACATTAGAACGACCTAAAAAGACTACTTGCTTTTTATCAGCAAGAAAGTCTTTTTTAGATGCGCAAGATTTAATAAATACTGTGTTTTGTAAGTTTAACATTTTAATTATTTGTTTGATTTTCTATAATTGGATTTTTAGTAAATATGTAAGGAACTACTTCTAAAACATTATTGACTTCTACAATTTGTAAACCGTCTTTAACTTCTTTTGGTAATTCTAATACATCGTTATGATTTTGTTTAGGAACTAAGATAAGTTTTAAACCTTCTCTTAATGCAGCTAATGATTTTTCTCTTAAACCACCAATTTGCATTGAATTTCCTCTTAAGTCTACTTCACCAGTCATACCAACATCACATTTTAATGGGATATTTGTAACTGCTGATAAAATAACAATACTTAAGGCAACACCTGCACTAGGGCCATCTTTTGGAACTGCCCCTTCAGGAGCGTGAATATGAAAATCGTGTTTTTTAAAGAAGTCATCTTCTACTCCTACTAATTTAGAAATAGATTTTACATAAGAAAATGCAGTTCTAGCAGATTCTTCCATGACTTTACCTAAATTACCAGTTATTAAAAGTTGACCACTACCAGCATAATAATTAACTTCTATAGGTAAAATTTCTCCACCAAAGTCAGTATAAGCTAAGCCGTTAACTATACCTACTTGGTCTCCTCTAGTTGATTTAGTATGTACAAATATAGGCTTACCTAAATATTTTTCAACTTCTTGTACACCAATAGTAATACTAGCATCAGCTTTAGTTTTACCTTCTGTTAAGAATTCAACAGCAAATTTTCTCATTATCTTACCAATGTTTCTTCTTAAAGATCTAACACCAGCTTCGCGTGTATAATTTTCAATAATATAATACAAAGCATCATCTAAAAATGTAATATTTTCTTTATTTAAACCATTAGCTTCAAGTTCAAGAGGAATTAAATGAGATTTAGCAATATTGAATTTTTCAATATTTGTATAGGTATTTAATTCAATTAATTCTAATCTATCAAGTAAAGGAGCAGGAATATCTCTTATATTATTTGCAGTACAAATAAACAAGACATTAGATAAATCAAATGTTTCTTCTAAGTAATTATCTTGGAAGTGAGAATTTTGTTCAGGATCAAGAACTTCAAGTAAAGCTGAAGCTGGATCTCCATGATATCCACCATCTTTTAATTTATCAATTTCATCTAGTAAAATAACTGGATTATTTACACCTACTTTAGAAAGGTTAGAAACAATTTTACCAGGCATTGCTCCTACATAAGTTTTTCTATGTCCTCTAATTTCAGATTCATCAGAAACACCACCTAAAGAAATCTTTACAAATTTTCTATTTAAGGCTTTTGCAATAGATATAGCTAAAGATGTTTTACCTGTTCCTGGAGGGCCAAATAAGCATAAAATAGGGCTCTTTAAAGAATGAGTTAATGATTTAACTGCTAAATATTCACTTATTCTAGCCTTTTGTTTTTCAAGTCCAAAATGATCATCATCTAAAACCTTTTTAACTTCTAACATATTTTCATTATCAGTTGTAGATGTTGTCCAAGGCATCTTAATTAATAAATCTAAATAAGTTTTAATAACTGCAAATTCTTGGCTACCTGCAGGCATTGCTTGCATTCTAGATAATTCAGCTTTTACCTTATCTTTAACATTTTGAGGATACTTACCTTCTTTATCATCAATAACTGCTTGATACTTATCTTCATCGCTAGGGCCATCATAAGGTTTTAATTCATCTTTAATAGCTTTCATTTTTTCTCTTAAAATGAATTCTTTTTGATTTTTTTCAATGGCTTTTTCTACTTTAGCATTAATGATGTTTTCAATCTTAGGATCTGAATCAAGACTATTCATATTTTTTAAGACAATTTGAAGTCTTTTTTGAGGATCTTTTTCTTCTAACAATTGAGTTTTAACTGAATTAGGTAAATTTAAAAAGTAACCTAAATAAAAGCCTGGCTCATATTTTTCAAGATCTTTTTCTGATGGAAATGAAGGTAATCCATCTACTTTTTTACATGTTTCTAAATATTTATTTTTAATATCATCAATAAATGGCATTAACATGAATTTATCAGTAGTTGTTTGATTAACTAATTGTCCAGAACCTAAAATTATTTTAGTATTGTCTAATATTCTAATTCCAAGTAAACTACATGCATTTGTAGCAGTAAAATCAATTACATAACTTGCTTTATTTTTTGTAATTTTATCAATTTGACAAACTGTGCCATATTGTTGAATACTACTTAAAACATTTTGAATATCTTCTTCGCCATTTATATTAAAAGCAAAGTTTTTTGTAGTATTAGTAAATATAAAATATTCACCTTTTGATAAATAATCAAAAAGTTCTTTACCATAACTATCATAAACTCTTATTTTATAAGAAATAGTTGGTAATGGTATATCCTGTGAATCAGGATAGATCGGTAATACAAAGTTTTGATCCATAGTGATTTAACCTCTTTCATTGCTGAATTGAATCAGCACGATTTCAATTCTCAATAACAAGTATTATTATATCATAATAATAATTTATTTATAGTATTATGCTTTAGCACTTATACTACAATAGTGCTAAGTTTATTATACATTCAATTTTAGCAATGTCAAGTCTAGAGTGCTAAATTTATAAAAAAGAAGTAGAATTTTTTCACTCTACTTCTTTTAATTCTAATTTATTAGATTAGTTATTCTCAATTAAGAAATCTTTAACTTTTTGTTCTAATAAAGAAGCCTTAATTTGTTCGATATAACCTTCAATTGAGAAATTAGGATTTTTACCTTCTTGTGTTTTAGCTGTTTCCATTAAAGAATCATACTTTTCTTTACCACCAAAGTATTCTTCAATATCTTTTTGAGAAACTTCGATTTTATTAGCTGTACCAACAGCTTCTAAAATAGCATATGTATTGATTTGGTTAACTGTTTGAGTTTTGCAATTAGCATGGAAAGCTTCTAATGTTGTATTAGCAAGTTTTAAATATTCATTTAAATCAATACCATATTGTTTGAATTGGTTAATTTGATTTTGTTCAGTTTGTTTAGCCATGTTTTCAACATATCTATCAGAAACAATGACTTTACTATCTTTAGCAATAATATCTAAGATTTTATTTAATTTTTCTGTCTTAGCTTTGTTTTCATTTGCTTCTTTTAATTCTTTTCTAACAGCCTTTTTGAGTTCATCAACTGTTTTAACTTTATAAGAATCTAATGTTGTAACAAATTCATCATTTAATTCAGGTTTAACAACTTTTTTAAGTGTTTTAACTGTAACAGCAAATTTAGCAACTTTATTAGCTAATGAAGCTAAATAGTTAGCAGGGAATGTGACTTCAATTGTCTTCTTTTCGCCATTTTTCATGCCAACTAATTGATCTTCAAAACCAGGAACAAATGTATTTGAGCCTAATGTTAATTCATAATCTGTAGCAGCACCGCCATCAAATTCTTTACCATCAACATAGCCGGTAAAATCAATGATAACATGATCTTTTAATTCAGCTACTTGATCATCACTAGCAGGAACAAGTTCAGCATTATCTACTAATAAAGATTCAATTTTTGCATCGACATCGCTTGCTTTAACTGTTTTAGCTTTAACTTCAACATTTAAGCCAGTGCTTGCTTTAATTTCAGCGACAGGTAATAAGCAGAATGAATAAGCTAATGTATATGTCTTCTTCTTTTCATCAAACTTAACATCTAAATTAGGAGACATATTAGCAACTTTTGTTGTGTCATATTTATCTAATAAATCATTGAAATCTTTATCAATTAACTTATTGATCATTCCTTTATAAACTTCTTCAGGGTTAATATATTTAATAGCTTGTTCAACTGGAGCCTTACCCTTTCTAAAGCCTTTAATGGTAACATTTTTACAAAGATTAATTTGAACCTTTTGAGCAACAGGAGCATATTCTTCGTTTGTATATGTACAACTAACTAATAATGTACCATCTTGATTTTCTTTATATACTTTTTTCATTTATTTTCCTCCAAAGTAAAACCTTAATAATTTTAATACAAGTAAATTGATAAAATCAACTTATAAATATATATTATTATAATTTTAATG
>CAVFIT010000093.1:0-8441 GCA_963622735.1 Phocaeicola dorei
TTGTTAAAGAAATTAAAGAGACAAGTATAATCATAACAGAAAGGAAAGTATCAAATCCTTTTGAATTTAAAATGCTAATTATTAACCATATATCTACAGCAAAAAACATTAAAAATACAAACAAAAACAAATATTTGATCCATTTAATTCTAACAGCAATAATTTCCATAATATCACCTTTAAAAGCTACTTCTTTAGTATAAAAGATAATTGAGTGATTATCAATTATTCATGTCAAGATTACTTAATTAAATAATTGACTTCAAAAATAAACAATGTAAAAAATCAATTTCAAGAATTTATATATTATCTATTACAAGAATAAAATAATCTAGATTGTAAATTAAGTAATAATATATTTAACTTTGAACTAGTACTATTCATCAGTTGTATAAAAGGATGATTTATAATTGTTGAATGATTTTACAAAAATAATCGGCGATTGTGATAAATTTTTTGTTTTTACTTATTATGCCCATACGAATCACATTTTGAATTATACACTATTATAATAATATTTAAACTAATTTCGGCAAAAAAAATATTTGCCAACTTTTGTCTAAATTAATCAAAATCATTTAAATTTGCAATTATGAATTAATTTATAAGAAAATCAAATCAGTAAAAGCTTAGTATCCATACATTTAGGAGATAGTTAAAGCGTGTAATAACTAAATGAATACTTAAGTTTGACTATATCAAAGCTATGAGAGTTATTTTGTACATAAAGAAATTTATACTTATATTATTACTTTTAAATACAATTTTCTAAGCAACAAAAAAAGTTCGAAACTAAAGCATCGAACATAATTTAGTAAAATCAATGGGGCGGATAAAGGGGATCGAACCCTCGAATGACCGGTTCACAGCCGGTTGTGTTAACCGCTTCACCATATCCGCCATCTGCCATTTTTCAGGCGTTTATTATTTTATTCTATTTTAGAATAATTGTAAAGATAAATTTTTGTTAGTCAAAAATATTTAATTATAGTATAGTATTATTGCTTAGTTTATTATGAGAAAAATACTTAAGATTTTATTTTCAAGATTTGCTATAGTTACCATATTAATATTAGCTCAATTTGGGTTGATATTATATTTACTTTTTGGCTTTCATCCTAATATGCTTTACTATTTTATAGCTTGCTATATCTTAGCTGCTATTTTTAGTATTTTGATTTTAATTAAAGATGAAATTCCTGAATATAAGTTTCCTTGGTTACTTACTATATTATTAGTTCCTGGATTTGGGTTTGCTTTATATTGTTTATTTGGAAGAACTAAAGCAAGAAGAAGAGATAGAAAAAGATTTAAAGAAATTAATAATTTGAACAAACAATATATAAAATCTAATGTTGATTTAAATGACATAGAAGATGTTCAAACTAGACAAATATTTTATTATTTAAATAACTATATTAAATTAGGTGTTTATAAAAATACTTCTATTAAATATTTTCCAATGGGTGAAGATTTTTTACCTAGTTATATTGAAGATTTAAAAAATGCTAAAAAATATATATTTATTGAATATTATATCCTTTGTCATGGTAAAGGCTTTGATCAGATACTTGATGTATTAGTTGATAAAATTGCACAAGGTGTTGAAGTTAGAATGATGTATGATGATTTTGGATCTATTTTATATGTAAAGACTAGCTTTGCTAGAAAAATGTGTGAAAAGGGAATTAACTGTAAAGCATTTAATAGATATATTCCTATTTTGTCAGTTATGATGCATAATAGAGATCATAGAAAAATCACTGTAATTGATGGAAAAATTGGATATACTGGTGGTCTTAATTTATCTGATGAATATTTTAATTTCTATTCTAAATTTGGTATTTGGAAAGATAACGCAGTTAGAATTGAAGGTGAAGCTGTTAATAATCTAACAGGAGCATTTTTAACAATGTTTAATTATAAAAAGGAAGATATTGAAAAAGACTATTCTAAATATATTATTAATTATGAAAATAATCATGAAATATATGAAAAAACAGAAGGAATTTGCTGTCCTTATATAGAAGCTCCTAATCCGATTTATATCGATAAAATCGCTAAGAATGTTTATTTACATTTAATTAATACTGCTAAATATAAAATTAGTATTTCAACTCCTTATTTTGTAACTGATTCTGAACTTACTAACGCTATTATAAATGCGTGTAAAAGAGGAGTGGAAGTCAATGTATTAATACCAGGTATTCCAGATAAAAAGACTGTTTATATTCTTACTAAAAATACATGTAGAAAAATCGCTAAAGCTGGTGGAAATATTTATCAATATACACCTGGTTTTAATCATACAAAAACTATACTAACTGATGATGAATTAGCTGTTGTTGGTACTATTAATTTTGATTATAGATCTCTAGCTCATAATTATGAAAACGCAGTTTTACTTTATAAAAATGAATGTGTTAAAGATATTCAAAAAGATTTTAAATATACTTTTAATATTTCACATAAAATGAGTAAAGAAGAATTAAAAATTGGACCTGTTAAACAATTCTTCATATCTATATATTCTATTTTCTCTCCATTATTTTAATATTTTGTTTATATTTTAATTTATTATATAAATTATATGTTATACTTATATAGTATTTTAAGGAGATATTTAAAATGGAAGAAAATAAAAAAGAAACATTAGAAGAAAAAGAAGTTGAAGTTAGCAATACTAATACAACTGATAATGCTGAAAATAACGAAAATGAAGAAAACAAAGATAAAACTTTAGAAGCTTTAAATGCTGTTAAAGATGCTAATATTGGTGAACATAACGAAAATGAAACAACTGAAGGTGATGCTAAAAGATTAGAGACTGTTTTTTCTCCTTTAGAAAGTTATGATTCAGATAAAACATGTGAAGAAGAAGTTGAAATTTTAAGAAATAAATTTAAACAAGCTGTTGTTGGTTCATCTAGACTTTCTAAATGGTTAACATTAGGTGTAGTTGGCTTTTTAATTGTTGCTTTAATTTGTATGTTCTTTGTTCCTTCTAATTTAAAATGGATTTCATATGCTTTATTAGGTGTTGGTTTAGCTGGATTTATTGTTGTAATGATCCTTTCTAAAAAAGAACAAAAAAATGTTGGTATGGATGTTACAAACTATGTTCAACAATGCATTGGTAAAGTTGATAGTTATATCTTTACTAGAGAAGAATTTTCTAATACAACATATTCAGTTAAAGCTAGAATGAGTTTAGAAGATCTTACTGAAGCTCATTATTTTGATACAATTAATGATTTCAATTCTAGAAACGTAGTTATTACTACATATAAAAATAAAGAATTAAAAGTTGGTGAAATTGCTTGTAGAAACCCTTATCAAATTCCTTGTGATAATTTAGATCATTCTAAAGATAATCCTAAAAAATTACCTACTTTCTCTTATGGTATTTTTGGTAAATATATCACTTATCCAGTTACATTAACTGAAGATGCTTCTGTTATTGTTCTTTTAAAAGGTACTAACGCATATCTTCCTACATTCTTAGATGGATATGTTGAATTAAAAAATATCCCTGGCTTAAAAGAAGATTATCTAGTTTGGAGTGATAATAATGTTGTTGGTACAGCTTTATTTACTCAAGAAATTGTCGATTTATTAAATACATTTGAATCTAATGGTAATTTAGAAAATATTTTCTTTTCAATTAATCATAACGGTTTAAAGTTCTGCTTAAACTATAATGAAGGTGTTATGGAAGTTCCTACTCAAACTGCAGTTAATGGTACTCCTTATCTTAATTACTACAACGACTTATCTAAGGTCTTAAAATTTATTGATTTAGTAGAAGGTAAATAATGTATTCTTGCATAATTAAAAGCTTTAAGCATGATGGTTCATCCCATAGAATGTGGATGTATCTTGATTATCTAAAAGAGGATGCTGACTTTTATTATTTAGCAAGCAAAAGAGCAAAAGTTATAGAACATGATGGAAGAGAATGGAGAGCAGGTGAATCTTCTTTATATATCCTTTCTAAAAACAGGTTTTATAATGTAATTTGTATGTTTACTTCTCCTAATAAAGTTTCTTATTATGTAAATATCGCTTCACCTAGTATTAAAGTTGATACTTGTTTGATGTTTACTGATTATGATCTTGATTTAAAGAAAAATGAGGAAAAGAAAGTAAAAGAAATTGACTGGGGAGAATATAAAGCTAATTCTAAAACATATAATTATTCACCTAAACTTAAAGTTGTATTAGAAAAGACTTTAAAAGAAGTTGAAGAATTGCTAATTAAAGGAGTTCACCCTTTTAATGACCAAGAAAATATAAAGATGTTTCAAAAATATATGCAAGATAAAGGAGATAGATTATGAATTTTATAACTAAATCACTTGCACAAACTATTAACTTAGGTCAATATTTTGCTAGAAGTTTAAAAGGTGGGGAAATTATTATCGCCTATGGTGATCTTGGCTCAGGTAAAACTGCTTTTGCTAAAGGACTAGCTAAAGGATTAAATATTAATCAAATAGTTAATTCACCTACATTTAATATTATGAAAGTGTATCAAGGTGATAAATTGAATTTTTATCATATTGATGCGTATAGATTAGAAGATAAAAACGCAGTAACTGAAATCGGTTTAGATGAGGCTATAGGAAATAAAGATGGTATTTGCTTTGTTGAATGGCCTCAATTTATTTCTTCTTATTTAAAAGATGGACAAGTAGTTTACACTATGAGATTTACTACTTGTAAAGACAATTCCAGAATGATTTCAATAAAAGAAGGTTATTATGATGAATAAGTTATTTATTGATACATGCACAAATCAATTATCTATTGTTGTTAAACAAGATGACAATATTGTTTATAACAAGGTGTTTGAAAATAAAAATAAAGTTGCAGAAATACTTGTAAAAGAAGTTCAAATAGCTAGTAAAGAATGTAATTTTGAATTTAAAGATTTTGATAAATTATATATTACTAAAGGTCCTGGATCATATACAGGTGAAAGACTTGCTTTATGTTTTGGAAAAATTTACGCTTTAATTAATAATGGAGTTAAAGTTAATATTATTTCTACTTTAAAAGCCTTGGCTTTAAATAAAAAAGATGTTACTTATATTTGCTTATTAGATGCAAGAAATTTAGCTTGCTTTTGTGGAGTATATAAAAATGGTGAATCTTTAATTGATGAAGCTAGATTAGATAAAGAAGATATACTTTCTTTAATTAAAAATTATAAAAATAGTGTAATTGTTACTACTTCATCTTTAAAAGATGAAATTAGTAGTAGATATAATGTAGATGTTATTGGAGTAGATATAGCTTATAACATGGCTTTAAATGAAGATATGTTTGAAAAAGATGTAGATCCATTAACTATTAAACCAGTCTATTTAAGAGGAAAAAATGAATATTAAGTTTATCTTAATTGATAATTATTCTTATTTAGATAGTTTAGTAGAATTATCTAAAAATTTATTTAATCAAAGTTCTAAGTACAATCTAAATGATTTTAAAGACGCTATAGATCATGATAATTATGTTATATATGGTTTATTAGATGATGAAAAATTAATCGGTTATATTTATTATTTAAAAACGTTAGATGAAGGTGAAATTTATCAACTAGGTATTAAAAAAGAATATCAAAATAATAAATTAGGTGAACTTTTATTAAGTAAATCTTTATTAGAATTAAAAAAAGAAGGTATTAAAAATATATTTTTAGAAGTTAGAGATAATAATAATCGAGCGATTAATTTGTATAAAAAAGTAGGATTTAATCAAATCTCTATTCGTAAGAAATATTATGACAATAATATAGATGCACTTATATATAAAAAGGAAATATAAATTATGGAAGATGAATATATATTAGGTATTGAATCAAGTTGTGATGAAACAGCATTTGCTATTTTAAAAAATGGCAAAGAACTTTTATGTAACATAATTTCTACTCAGATTGCTACTCATATTCAATATGGTGGAGTAATGCCAGAAATCGCTTCTAGATTACATCTTGAAAATATTGGATATGTATTAAATGAATGCTTCCAAAAAGCTAATATTAAACCAGAACAACTAACTGCAGTAGCAGTTACTGGTGGACCTGGATTAATTGGAGCGTTACATGTTGGAGTAATTGCTGCTAAAACTATTGCTGCTAATTACAATATTCCTTTAATTAATGTCCATCATTTAGCAGGTCATATATATGCTAATGAATATGCAGGTGATTTTCATTTTCCATTAATAGCAGTTATTGCAAGTGGTGGTAATTCAGAAATCGTTTATATGAAAGATGATCTTGATTTTAAAATAATAGGTGAAACATTAGATGATGCAATTGGAGAAGGTTTAGATAAGATTGCTAGAGAATTAGGCTTACCTTATCCAGGAGGAGTTTCAATTGATAAACTTACTAAGGATTTAGATATTAAACCTATTAAACTTCCTAGTGTTAAAGTTAAAGGTTATAATTTATCTTATTCAGGGTTAAAAAGTAATTCTATAAGACAAATTCAAGAATATAAAAGTAAGAATATGCTTGATGATGATTTAATAAAAACATATGCATATTCTATTGAAAAAGCTTTTATGGATCAACTTTTAAAGAAAGTGTTTTTAGCCGCTAAAGATTATAAAGTTAAACAAATCGTATTTGGTGGTGGAGTATCTGCTAATTCATATTTAAGAAAAAGAGTCTACCAAATTAGTGGGAAAGATTACCAGGTATTAATTCCACCATTATGGTGTACAACAGATAATGCTGCTATGATTGCTAAAGTAGGTCATCTTATGTATAAAAAGAAGATGTTTTCGGATTTAGATTTTTCACCTTTAGCATCAGTTGAATTAGAAAAGAGATAGAAAGTAATTAAAAATTATATATAATATATATAGAAAATATGAGGTATTAAATATGGAAACTTACATGACAGTTAGAGAATTATTTGAACTTAGCTTAAATAAAAGTATTCAAGATGGATTACAAGTTGAAATTAATGGTTGGATTATGTCTAATCGTTTTATGGGTAATATGGGCTTTTTAAATTTTAATG
This sequence comes from Phocaeicola dorei, assembly GCA_963622735.1. Taxonomy (GTDB): domain Bacteria; phylum Bacillota_I; class Bacilli_A; order RFN20; family CAG-288; genus Scatoplasma. The sequence continues at coordinate 7,038 of CAVFIT010000093.1, forward strand.
ATGGAACATGTTTTAAAAACGCTCAACTTGTTTATTCAAAGGATTTAAAAGACTTTGAAGTTGCTGAAAAATTACGTTTAGGATGTTCAGTTAATATTAAAGGTGTTTTAAAATTAACTCCTGAAGCTAAACAACCATTTGAAATTGAATTAAGTGATGTTAAGTTAATTGGTGGTGTTGATGATTCTTACCCTTTACAAAAGAAAAAGACTTCTTTTGAATTTTTAAGAACCATTCCACATTTAAGACCTAAAACAAATACATTTAGAGCAGTTTATAGAGTAAGATCTGTTCTTTCTATGGCTATTCATGAATTTTTCCAAGGTGAAGGATTTGTCTATGTTCATACTCCACTTTTAACAAGTAATGATTGTGAAGGTGCAGGTCAAACATTCTTAGTTGCTTCAGATTTACGTCATCCTGAAGAATATTTTGGTAAAAAAGTTTCTTTAACAGTCTCTGGTCAATTACATGTTGAACCATTTTGCCAAGCTTTTAGAGATGTTTATACTTTTGGTCCTGCTTTTAGAGCAGAAAAGAGTAATACAACTCATCACGCTTCAGAGTTTTGGATGATTGAACCTGAAATTGCTTTTGCTGATTTATATGACGATATGGATCTTATTGAAGATTTCTTAAAATATATTACTAAATACGTAATGGCAAATTGTAAAGATGAAATTGATTTCTTTGATCAAAGAATTGAACCTGGTCTTAAGAAAAAACTTGAAGACTTTGTAAATAAAGACTTTATTGAAGTTGAATATACAAAAGCTATTGATATTTTATTAGAAGCTAAGAAAAACGGTCATAAATTTAATAATGATAATATCTACTGGGGTTTAGATTTAGAATCTGAACATGAAAGATATTTAACTGAAGAAGTATTTAAAGGACCAATTTTCTTAACTAACTATCCTAAAGAAATTAAATCTTTCTACATGAAACAAAATAAAGATGGTAAGACTGTAGCTGCTGTTGATTTACTTGTCCCTGAAATTGGTGAATTAGTTGGTGGCTCTCAAAGAGAAGAAAACTTAGATGTATTAATAGCAAGAATGAAAGAACTTGGCATGGATATTAAAAACTATGAATGGTATCTTGATTTACGTAGATATGGTTCTTGTCCACATGCAGGCTTTGGTTTAGGCTTTGAAAGAATGTTACAATACTTAACAGGTATGCAAAATATTAGGGATGTTGAATGTTATCCTAGAACTTATAAAGAATGCGATTTCTAAAATATGAAAAGAACTAAATTAGACTTAACTAGCGAGATTAAAATTAATCAAAATAACAATAGTACTAATTCATCTAGTCCTAGTCCTTTTAGTAATTCATTTAATAATGGAAATTTAAATAATAACAATAATAATTTTAATAATGTTAATAATTATCCTAATT
>CAVFIT010000094.1:0-4007 GCA_963622735.1 Phocaeicola dorei
AAATCACACCTCTTTATTAAAGTCTTAAATATTTTAGCACAAAACATATATAAAATATACATTATATTTTTTAAAAAATATTTTTTTATTAAAAACGCTAGATAATATGCTTGATTTTAACAATTTGAATAAAAAAATAAAATGAATAGATTAATTATAAAATAAGAAAAACACAAGAAAACTCGATTAGAATACTTTTTATTTTATTAAAAATCAATCCATAAAAAAGGAGATAAGCGTTTACTTATCTTCTTTAATAACTTGATTTAGTTTGATTTTTTATATCCTCTTTTAAAATCTATTGCACTAGCGATAAATCCAGTAAATATAGGCGATGATCTTAATGGTCTAGATTTAAATTCTGGATGGAATTGACATGCGATAAAGAAAGGATGATTTTTTAATTCAATAATTTCAGTTAAGTTTGTCTGAGGATTTTTACCTGATATTATAAAATTACCATCATTTAATTTATCAATATATGCAGGGTTAACTTCATATCTGTGTCTATGTCTTTCTTCGATTAATTCTTGTTTATAGCATTTAAAGGCTAAACTAGATTCATCTAATTTACATTGATATGATCCTAAACGCATAGTACCACCTAATTTAATACCATGATATTGATCAGGTAAGTAATCAACTATTGGATAAGGTGTAGTTGGATCAAATTCAGTAGAATTAGCGCCTTTTAATCCAATTACATTACTAGCATATTCTATTACAGCTAATTGAAGGCCTAAACATATTCCTAAAAATGGCACGTTATTAGTTCTTGCATATTCAATTGCAAGTTTCATACCATCTGTTCCTCTTTCCCCAAAGCCACCAGGAACAATAATTCCATCTATTCCTTCAAATGTTTTATTAACATCTTCATGTTCTAATTTAGCAGAGTCTACCCATTTAACATTAATTTTACTATTTAAAGCGTATCCTGCAAATTTTAAAGATTCATATACAGACATATATGCATCATGTAATTCAACATATTTACCAACTAATGCGATATTTGTAGTTTCTTTTAAATTAGAAATTCTATTAACAAGATCTTGCCAATCAGATAAATCAGCCTGGACTGCACCAAGTCTAAAATGCTCTAATACTATTTCATCAAGATGTTGATGATGTAAATCTAAAGCAACTTGATAAATGATTTTAACATCTTTAGCAACTAGTACATTTTTTAAAGGAACGTTACAAAATGAAGAAATCTTTTCTCTTGTTTTATTATCGATATCTATTTTAGATCTTAAGATTAAAATATCAGGTTGAATACCTAAAGATGATAATTCTTTAACTGAGTGTTGAGTAGGTTTGGTTTTAGTTTCACCACTAGTTTCTAAATAAGGAACTAATGTATTATGAATATATAAAGTATTTTCGTATCCAAAATCAGCTCTAGCTTGTCTAATAGCTTCTATAAATGGTAATGATTCAATATCACCAACTGTACCACCAATTTCAGTAATAACTACATCTGCATCACTAGCAGTAGCAGCATCGATTAATCTTTTCTTGATTTCATTAGTAACATGAGGAATTACTTGAACTGTAGCTCCTAAATACTCACCTTTTCTTTCTTTATCAAGAATAGTTTGATATATTTTACCAGTTGTAACAGATGATTCTTTTGTTAAGGAAAGATCGGTGAAACGTTCATAATGACCTAAATCAAGATCAGTTTCAGCACCATCGTTAGTAACAAAAACTTCCCCGTGTTGATAAGGAGACATAGTGCCAGGATCTACATTTAAATATGGATCGAATTTTTGCATAAAGACTTTTAAGCCTCTTTTTCTTAACATCATACCTAAACATGAAGCAGAAATTCCTTTACCTAAAGAAGAAACAACGCCACCTGTGACAAAAATAAATTTTGTTTTCATATAAAAACTCCTTCTAATATTTTAGTTACTAATTTTTCAATTTGGGGTGCCTCATTTATTTTAACATATTAGTTGATTATAAAAAATGATAAACGAAGGAAAAAATTAATTTATTATTTTCCCATCTTCCATTTTATAGATTCTAGTGCATATAGCCATAGTGGATTTTCTATGCGATACTAATATAACAGTTTTATCTTTGCACTCATTTTTAATTGAATTTAATATAATACCTTCATTAATACTATCTACATTTGAAGTAGGTTCATCAAGCAATATTAAATTAGCGTTACAAATAAATGCTCTTGCTAGACCAAGTCTTTGTTTTTCACCAGCAGATATATTGCTTCCTAATTGACCAACTTTTGTATTGTATCCATCTTTTAATGATTCAATAAATTGATCAATAGATGCTTTCTTACATGCTAGTTTTATTTGATCTATAGTTGCGTTTTGATTAGCTATTTTTAAATTATTTAATATAGTATCATCAAATAAATAAGTAGATTGACTTACTAATGTAACATTATTTAATAAAGATGATGTGTCTATATTATTAATATCTATATCGTTATATTTAATTGAATTATCTTTTACATTATAAAATCTTAATAATAATTTTAATAAAGTGGATTTACCACAACCAGAGTCACCTATAATACCTATAATTTCACCTTTATTAACTTTTAAAGATATATCATTTAATATTTGTTCTTGATTAGGGTAATTAAATGATAGATGATTAACTTCTAACTTATCAAAATTAAATGTAGTTCCATTTTGTATAGTTTCTACTACTGGTTTTTCTTTCATAAGTTTTAAAATTCTATCCCCAGAAGCAAAGGTTTGATTTAAATTAGATGGTAAATTTGCTAAAGCTAAGCAAGGACCAAAACTAGAAAATATAGTACATACACCTATTAACATGTAATTAGCAGGTAGTTTTAAATATTGAACAAGTAATATACCTACTACTAAACTAATTAAAATAAATATAGTTACAAATAGTTCACTAATACAAGTACATAAACTTGTTTTAGTCTTTATATTTTTAGTGGTATCTAGTAATTGGGTATTCTTTTCATCTAATGTTTTTCTTCTAGATGATGAATTATCATTTAGATTAATTTCTTTTACACCTTTTATAGAATCTAAAAAGAATGAATTAAAATCAGAGAAGCAGTTTCTATAATTAACTCCATCTTTTTCAAGATATTTAGAATAGATAATAGGAAGAACAATTCCAATTACTAAATAACTTAGTAAAAATACTAAGCTTAAATAGAAAGAAAATATAAAACCTATAAATAAGAAAATTGTTATAAAATACAATGTAGCGATGCAAATAGGGGATAAAGTATGAGCATAGAACACTTCTAAAGTTTCTACATCACTAGTTAGCATAGAAATTAATCCACCTTTAGTTTTATCATCTACTTTAGCGGGAGCTAATTTTCTTAAACAAATAAACAATTTATCTCTTAATATAGCTAATAATTTAAAAGCAATGTAATGATTAGAATATTGTTCTATATAACGTAAAATTCCTCTAAATAATCCACACACTAAACAAATTATTATAAATACATAATAAGGAATATCAATTGGTGCACCAAAATGTAATCCTTCATAAAGATATTTACTTACTGCACATATTCCACTTATAGTTACTCCACTAGCAAATAATGCACCTAGGGTTCCATTAACTACAGCAAATATCAAAAAGTAGGCAAAGCTACCAAGCATTGTTAATAAAGAAAAGGATATTTTAATACCGGATTGTCTAATCTTTTGTTTCATATTAGATACCCTCCTTTGTTAAATATGCATTTTCTTGTTGATGTTGAAGCATATATTGTTTATAAAATCCACCTTGAAGGGAAATAAGTTGATCAAAGTTACCTTGTTCAAGTAATTTACCATTTTCTAAATAGTAAATATTATTAGCGTGTACTATATTTTCTAAACGATGAGAAATTACTATAACATTAGCTTTAGTAGATAATTGATAAATTGTATTAAATATAATTTCTTCACTTTCTATATCTATATTTGATGTAGCTTCATCAAATATGTATATCTTTTTAGGAACTATAAGATTTAATGCAAGAGCAAGAC
>CAVFIT010000095.1:0-2573 GCA_963622735.1 Phocaeicola dorei
GTGAAAATAGCGATGATGAATTATTAGATGATCTTGATGATTTTGAAGATGAAGATTCTGAAAATTTAGATGATTATTCTAAATATATTTATTCAACTGAAATCTCTGGTGAATTTAAAAATAACGATCCTGTTAAACAATATTTAAGAGAAACAGGAAAATATCCAGTATTAAGAACTAAAGAAGAAGAAGTCGCATTAGCTAAAAGAATCGCTGAAGGTGACCTAAAAGCTAAAGAACAACTTACAAATTGTAATTTAAAGCTAGTTATTTCTATTGCTAAACATTATGTAAATAGAGGCATGCATTTTTTAGACTTGATTCAAGAAGGTAATATTGGTTTAATGAAAGCTGTTGATAAATTTGACTATACAAAGGGTTATAAGTTTTCAACATATGCTACATGGTGGATTAGACAAGCTATTACTAGAGCTTTAGCTGATCAAGCTAGAACTATTAGAATACCTGTTCACATGGTTGAAACTATTAATAAAATCACTAGAACTAGTAGAAAATTAACTCAAAAATTAAATAGAGATCCAACTGCTGAAGAAATTTCTAATGAACTTGGTGGTATTTTATCAGCTGAAAGAATTAGAGAAATTCAACTTATCGCTATGGATCCACTTTCACTTGAAAAACCAGTTGGTGAAGAAGAAGATAGTCATGTAGGTGATTTTATTGAAGATAAAGACAATGTATCTCCAGTCAAGTTTGCTAATGACTCACTTTTAAAAGATAAATTAGATGAAATCTTATCTGAATTAACTGATAGGGAAGAAAAAGTCATTCGTTTAAGATATGGTCTTGATGACGGTAGAACTCATACTTTAGAAGAAGTCGGTAAAGAATTTAACGTAACTAGAGAAAGAATTAGACAAATTGAAGCTAAAGCTATTAAAAAGTTAAGACATCCTTCTAGATCTAAACAATTAAAAGATTATTTAGATGATATTGATTAATAATGGAAAATTTAGAACAAATTAAATTAGATACATATAATCATTTTAAAAAAAATAAATCTATATTTGATTCAGATTTATATAAGTTTTTAGATGCTTATGATTTAGATGAAAATCAATCTCAGTCAGTTGTAGATTATCTTATTTTAAAAAAAATAAATATTAAATCTTCTTATGAAGACTATTTAAGTGATACTAGTAATGATAATTCATTATCAATGTATTATAAAGAAATTTCTAAATATAAACTTCTTAGTAAACAAGAAGAAATCGATCTTGCAAATAAAATACAACAAGGTGATAAAAAAGCTTTAGAAACTTTTGTAAATTCTAATTTAAGACTAGTAATATCTGTTAGTAAAAATTATAAAAAGTTAACTTACAATAATCCTAATTTATCATTTGAAGACATTATTAGTTTTGGTAATGACGGTTTATTAACTGCGGTTAAAAAGTATGATCCTAGTAGAGGAATACGTTTTTCTACAATGGCATTTCCTTGGATTAAACAAGCTATTTTAAAAGGAATTAATACTCAAGGTAGTCAAATTAAAATACCTTCAAATATATCTGAATTAAAAAATAAAATTAATAAAGTTAGTTCTCAGCTATGTTTAAAATTAGGAAGAGAACCTACTTATAAAGAAATTAGTGATTTTATGGGTGGAGATATAAGTGAAGAAAAAATAGAACAGATATTATCTAACTATGAAAAAGTAATTTCTTTAGACGCTAAATTATCCTCGTCTGATACAAAAGAAAATACATTAGAAAGTGTAATAGCTGATAATAATGAAGCGTTTAATTATAATGATTCTATTGAAGAAGTCGGTATTGGATTTTCAAATTTAGATGAAAGAGAAAAGGCTATAGTATGTAAATATTTTGGCTTGAATAATAATTCTAAAATGACATTAGAACAAATTGGAAACGAATATAATATTTCCAAAGAAAGAGTAAGACAACTACTTCAACGCTCTTTAAAAAAGATGAAGACAGCTATTGAATCAAATGATTAATATGGAAATAAATTTATCTAAACGTTTGTTATCTATTTTAGAAAATATAGACCTTTGTTTAGGTGATTTTCTAGATATAGGAAGTGATCATGGATTACTTCCTATATCTTTATATTATAAAAATTATCCTTTTAAAATATATGCTTCTGAAAATAAAAAAGGGCCATTTAATATACTATCTAAGTCAATTGAATCATATTCATTAAAAGATAAAATAATACCTTTATATGGAGATGGATTAGATGTATACAAAAAGGGAATTAAACAAGTTAGTATTTCTGGAATGGGTGGATTAAATATTATAAATATAATATCTAATGGACTTAAAAATAAAGATTTAGATATTCAAATGTTTATATTAGAACCTCAAAAAGATGCATCTAAAGTTAGAAAATATCTTGAATCAATTAAATATAAGTGTATAAAAGAATTTTATATAGAGGAAAAAGAAAAGATTTATCCTATAATGATATATATAAAAGGTGAAGAAATTATTGATAATAAATTATATTATGAATATGGAAAATTACCTTTAATAAATAAAGATAAAGTATTAATTAATTATTTAAATAAATCTAAATTAAGATACAAT
>CAVFIT010000096.1:0-5088 GCA_963622735.1 Phocaeicola dorei
CAGTAATAGAAGTCATACCTGAACTTGTCGCTTCATTAAATAAATTAAAGAAAACAATACCTGAAAGTAAATATACTGGATAATTAGGAGTACTTGATTGGAATAATGTGGAGAAAACAATATATTGAATTCCCATAATTAATAATGGATTTAAAAATGACCATGCAGCGCCTAATACACTTCTTTTATATTTAACTTTGAATTCTCTTTTTACTAATTGTCTTAATAAAAATCCATATGTTGTATATAGACTTAATAAGGATACTACTATATTCTTTTTACCTTTTAAGCCTTGTTTATATTCAACAAAAACAAATAATCCTATAAGTAAAAAAGCACATATGACAGCCAGCCAATAAATATTAATAAAAGTATTAGGAATTACTTGAGTAAATCTATCAAAAGCAACACAAAACACCATTATAGCTAATACCCAATAAATCGCGCTTAATATTGATAAAAATTGTAATGATTTTTTTAGTTCCATTTACTTTTCCTTTTTTACTAAATATTTTTTTATTTGAGTTAAAGACAATATATTTTACTATATTCTTTTTTTATATACAAATTAGTCCATGTTTTAGTTTTTTTAATGACTCTTAATTTTTAATACTTTCTTAATTATTACAATAGGGGCTTTAATTCCTAAGGATTTAACTCTACTAAATCCATATTTAACTTTCCACAATGATTTGGAAATTTTAACAAATAATCTATGTATTTTTTTATTATTAGATAATTTAAATTGTTTTAAATAATCATATAACTCGTTAGAAGATTTTTCTAATGAATAAATAGTATTTGCCTGGTTAATACAATTTTTAGAAATTTCATTTCTTAAATTATCATCCTCAATTAATTTACTTATAGCATCTACCCATGATTTAGTATCATTATTTACTATTAAACCATTAACACCATCTTTTAAAGCAAATTTAAATGGATATACATTAGAATAAACACCTACTATACCATATGATTCATATTCAATTAACTTATTATAATGCTTAAAAGAATTAAAATATGAATCAGGTAAAGGCGCTAATCCAATATCCCAATTATATTCTTTCATTTTTTCTTGATATTTGTCATATGAATCTAAGAAAGGATGTTCTATAATACCTAATTCTTGAGAAAGCTTAGTTTTAGGACCAAAAAATTCAATAATAATTTTATCATTATATTTTCTTTTGATTTCTTTTAAAACATCACTTAACATTATATCAATATCATTACCATGATCTATTGATCCTGCAAAGCCTATTTTAATAATATCATTTTGTTCTTTCTTATTAATTTTATTTAAAGCTGGTTCAATTATTTGTAAAACTTTATGTGATTTTAATGAATACTTCTTGATTAATTTACTTGAAGGAGAAATAAATCCATCTGATTTTTTAATTAATTTATTAATACATTTCTTTGTAGTCTTTTTTGTATAAAATGCAGAAGCTGATAAATTAGATGGTATTTCTAATAAATTATCATCTAGAACATAGATTACAATCTTTTTATTTCTTTTACACCACTTAACTATATTAAGTGTGTAAGAAGAATCGCCTCTAATTACATATAAAACATCTAACCAGATAAGATCATCTATTGATATATCCTTTATTCTTTTGAATCTATAATCTAGTTTATTAGAAGATTTCAAATAATTTAATTGTACGTCTCCACATAAAACTACAGAAGGGATATATTCAGGACATGTAGCTAAGACATTCATTAATAATTTCTCCTATTTTTTATATTTATTAATAACATCACAAACGATTTTATCTAAATTAATGGCAAATTTTTCATATGTGAAATATTCATTGTATATTTCTCTTCCGTGTTTACCAATTTCTTTAGCTGTATTTTTATTTTTATAAAGATATAACATTTTTTTAGACAATTCATTAGGATTATCAATGTTAAATACAAAACCATTTACGTTATCTTTAATCAAACTCGCTATACCAGTTTTATTTGATACAATACAAGGTATAGATAGACTCATTGCTTCTGTAGCTGCCATTGACACAGGTTCATCACGTGAGGGTACTAATAAAGCACAACATTGTTCGTATTTTTTAAGCACTTCATTATTTGGAAGAAGACCTAGATATTCAATGTTTTTGTTTTTACAAGCTTCATGTACACACTCATTCATTGATTGTTCTCCTTCAGCACCGATAATTAACAACTTAGAATCATTTTGTACTTCTTTTGGCAACATTTTAAAGGCTTCTATTGCAATATCTTGACCTTTTCTTGATTCTATTTTTCCAACGACAAGAAAATTGCAATTATTATCGCAATAATTAACTGATATATTTTTATTTTCTGAAAAGCCATAAAATAAAATCCCGTTACTATTTAGACCATACTTATTCATTACATTTTGAGTATATGGAGAGACTGCATAAACACTTATATTACTACCAACTCTTTGTGGAAGTATATTTTTAAACATTTCAAAAGCTATCTTCCCTTCATGAATCCACCAAATAACAGGAGGGAGAGAATTTGAAAGCTTTGACACAGCAGTAGATACTGCAATAGTATTTGCTATAACAAGATCAAAGTTTCTAGCAAAATGTTCAAAAGTCCAATGACCATTTATAACTGATTCATCAATAATTACAGGAATACCCATATCTAAAAATTCTTGACGTAATGGTCCATCTAATGGGCTAACAACTACTGGATAATCACCTTTTTCTAAGAAATAACGTACAACATTTTTTAAAACAATAGGAGCTCCAGAACGAGTTAACTCATGTGTTATTAAAAGAATATCTTTTCCTTTATTTAAATCACATTTTTTATCAGGAACATATAATTGATAATTAAATTCTATATCTCTATAAAACACTTTTCTCATTGTTTTAGTAAAATATGGATCGTTAGCTAGATATTTACCCCATTTTTTAAGGCAATATATTTGAGATTTATCGACAAATTTCTTATTTTCCCAACTATGGTTGCCAATATGAACTAACTTAACTGAAGGTGTATAAACACATCTTAAGCCTTCTTCACGTATTCTAAAACTAATATCGACATCAGAATGACCTGTTGGAGTGTTAACTGCATCAAATCCACCAATTTTATGATAGAAATCAGTTCTCATCATCATACAAGCCCCACAAAGTACAGATACATCACGTAATAAGAAGTGATTCATTGTAGATGTTTCTACTAAATTTTCATCAAAGCCATTAAATGAGGTTCCTACTTGATTAGCAACACCAGTAATCATGCCAGCATATTGAATTGTTTTATTTTCATAGACTGTCATCGGAGATACTCCACCAACTCCTGGATATTGCATAATTTCTAATAATCCTTCAATCCAGTTACTAGATGTTGGATAAACATCATCGTTATATATTACAACATATTCACCTTTAGCTATCTTAGCACCTTGATTACATTTATCAGAAAAGTTATAAGTTTTATCATAATTACAAACCTTAACACAATCGCAATACTCAAAAATTCCTTTAATTTCTTCACACGTTTTTGAATTTGCAACAACAATTATTTCAATATTTTGATATGAAGTTTCACTACCGACTAACTTAGATATGCAATTATTTAACATCTTAGTTGAATCTGATGGTATAACAATACTGACTAATGGATTTTCTTTTAAGATAACATGATAACGATTTGCATAGGGTGCCATTTCAGGTTTACCAATAATACCTTTTCTTTTAAATGAATCTCCTAATGCTTTTAAATTACTAATTCTAGCAAAATCTTTACCACCTGCAGCACCAGAAGTGGGTACCATTCTCCAATAATATAAAATTCTTTCAACATGAATAATTTTATTTGTTACATCACTAACTCTAAGTGCCAAATCATAATCTTGAGAGAAATCATATTCACTTCTAAAACCACCTAATTTTTCAACTAAATCTTTCTTATAAATCGAAAAATGTCCTGTATACATGTGATTATATAACATCTCAATTGACCAATCAGGTTTTATTATAAAATCACAAGGGGTAATTTTTACCTCATCTTTTATTTTACATTCATCACTATAAAATAAGTCTCCATCAGGATTTTTATTAATAGAATCAACCATCCAAAAAAGTGCATCAAAAGAAATTTCATCATCTTGATCCATTAAAGCAATATATTCTCCTTTAGCATATGATATTGCTATATTACTAGTTTTAGATATACCACCATTTTTTTCAGCTTCAAAAGGTCTAATCCTTGAATCTTTTTCTGCTTCTTCTTTTAGAATTGAGATACCTCTTTTATCTTTAGAACCATCATCAACAGCTATTAATTCCCAGTTAGTATAACTCTGTTTTTTTAATGATTCTATCGCTAAATTAAGCCACTTTACAGGAGCGTTATAAATAGGCATTATAATTGAAATTAAAGGTTTCTTATCAAATGATAAAATTTTATTTTCTTGTTCTTGCTTAGTCAATTCTTTTTGTTGATTATTCCAAACTGATAACGCATTATTAAAGAACTTTGTTTGAATATTCTTAGTGTTTTGATTAGCATTACTAATATCAATGCCATATAATAAATCTTTTCCGCATAATTTATTAACGATACTTTTAGCAAGCCCCTTACGCCCATATTGTGCTTTTACCAATCTAGACGTATTTATCATTTTTTTAAATTTTTTACTCATTTTGATAATTCTCTCCTTTAAACTCAAAGATAATTAAATATCAAATTAACACAATTATCTCTTTTTATAATTCTTATCTAACCAATTTTGGTATTCTCCACTTTCAACGTGTTTAATCCATTCACTGTTTTCTAAATTCCACTTGATAGTTTCTTTAATACCAGTATCAAAGTTATGTTCAGGCTTCCAACCAAGTTCAGTTTCAATCTTAGTAGGGTTCATTGCATAACGTAGGTCATGTCCTGGTCTATCTTTAACATAAGATATTAAAGATTCTGGTTTACCTAAAGATGCAAGTATTGTCTTAACTACTTCTAAATTAGTTCTTTCGTTATGACCACCTATATTATATACTTCACCATCTCTACCATTTCTAACTACTAAATCAATTGCAGTACAATGGTCTCCTACATATAACCAGTCTCTTACAT
>CAVFIT010000097.1:0-7003 GCA_963622735.1 Phocaeicola dorei
TCCAACTGATTTGGATAATTTATCATTTTCTTTTTTACCCATTGATAAAGACATATAAGCTGAAGTTCCATCACCAAGTAAAAGTCCAAATGCTAAGCCTAAACAAGTGAATGGAAAAACAATTGATGTGGCTGTATTTCCAATAGTACCAACATTACTATTTCCAATAAATATTTGATCTACAATATTATATAAAGCGCTAATTAATAAAGATAGAACACATGGAGTAGAAAATTTTAATAATAGTTTTGATATTTTACCCTCTACAAAGTACGAGTTTTGTTGCATAACAAATTTATTTCCTCCTTTTTAACAACAAATGTTGCTACCAAAGCGGAAACAATTTCACTACCAGCTACAAAGTTATACTAATTTCACAACTAAAGTATTCTACAACTTTAAAATTTTTTATGTAAGCAAATTTTTAAAATTTGTTTTCTAAAAAATAAAAATATCCTGACTAATATATAAGCCAAGATATTTAATAATTAGATTACTAAGAAGAATAACCAAGCTAAGCCATAATATATAACAATAGCAATTAAATCGTTTATTGTTGTAATAAATGGACCTGAAGCTACAGCTGGGTCAATATGCATTTTAGTAAGTAATATAGGTAAAAAAGAACCTGTAAAACTTGATACTGACATAGCAATAAATAAAGCTAAACCAACTATTGATCCGGCTTTAAAACATTCAAACCAACTAAAAACAGTATTAGCATAAACATTTGTTTTAGTTAAACCTAAATATAAAGTAATAAACACAATAGATATAACAGCTAATATCAATCCATTTAATATACCTATTTTAATTTCATGCCATATAATTTTTCTAGCTTCTTTTTTATTTTCTTCATCATCAGAAATATATCTAATTGTAACAGCAAGTGATTGAGTACCTACATTACCAGCCATATCAAGTACCATTGATTGGAATGCAACTATAGCAGGTAAAGTAGCAATAACAGCTTCAAATCTACCTGTAACAAAAGATACTACTAGTCCTAAAAACATTAAAATGATTAACCATGGAAGACGTTTTCTTAAAGATTTTAATAATGGTTCATCTATTTCATCTTCTTTACTAAGACCAGCTAATTTAGCATAGTCTTCTGAAATTTGATTATCAACAGCTTCTACAATATCTGAACTAGTAATAACACCTACTAGCTTATTATCACTATCTAATACAGGGATTATTTGCATATCATAATCTCTAACATCGTTGATTACTTCATCAATTTTTGCAACATCTTTAACATATGGTGTATTTAATAAAATAATATCTTCTATATTAGAGTTTTTTCTAGCACATATTAGATCTTTTAATTCAATCATGCCATATAGTGTTTTATCATCATTTAATACAAATATAGAACTTATATTATCATTATCACCAGCTTGGGAAACTAGTTGTTTCATTGCAGAAGTAATTGTTGATTCTTTAGGAATATAAATATAATTTGTTGTCATTAAAGAACCGATTTGATCTTCTTCATATGAATGAATTAATTTAACATCTTCTGCAGATTCATTATCCATTCTATTTAAGATCTTTTTAGCATCATCTTCTTCAAGTTCATCTAAAACATCAACAGCATCATCTGCATCCATTTGTTCAATAATATCAGCGGCCTGTTCATAGTTTAATTCTTCAACATAGTCTTCAACATTATCTAAATAGGAAAAGATTTCACTAGTTTTTTCTACACCTAGTAACTTATATAGTTTTAAACGCTCTTCTTTAGTAAGTAATTTAACTACACTAGCGATGTCGTTTTCATGATAATCGTTAAGTTTATCCTTCTTTTCTTGATCATTTAAACTAGAATCTAGGATATCTTTTATTTGATTTAAGTATTCGTTTTCCATAAATCCCCCTTTTCTAGTTAATATTATAAAATGATTAAATTCTTAATTACTTTATAATATTATCTAAACTACTTTATTTTATCATAATTACCATATTAATAAACAAGAAAAAATAATTATAATTTAACTTTTTTTCATTACAAAAGAAAAGATAATTTATGTCTTAAAATATAATTAAAGCTAATAATGTTTTATATCTGATGACTTTTTTTAGATGTTCTATCTAAGGCTATAGGTCTATTAACTTGTAGACCTTGTTTAGAATTTTTAACCCCTTTAAACATAAAAACATGAGATGTGTTTTTATTTTCATCATATACAAATTTCATTTCTTTTATGTTTATGTTATTTTTCTTTAATTCAAGAATCACTTCATCTAAGCGTGATGTTTTATATAACATATATAAACTACCACCATCTCTTAAATTAGTTGATATTCCTTTTATTAATGTTTTTAAAGTTAATTTATCTTCATGTTTTGCGATTTTTTCATCTTCTTTTTTTGATTTATTATTATCTTCAGTTTTAAAATAAGGCGGGTTAGCTATAATTAGATCAAATTCTTTTTCAAATTTATAACTTGTAATATCTGCATATATTACTTTTGCATTTTTTATATTATTTAATTCTATATTTTTATTAGCAAGTTCAAGTGCTCTTTTATTAATATCAATTCCAATAATTTCTTTTGGTTGAAATAAAGAGGCATATAAAATAAGACTACCGTTATTTGTCCCTACATCTAATACTCTATCTTTATGTTTTATATTAATGTATTCTCCAAGTAGCATAGTATCTGAATTTATTAACCAAGAAGAAGGATCTTGAATTATTTTTAATTCTTTATGATTAGGTAAGTAGTCAATTTGTTCCATATTTTCTTTTTTAGTCTATCATATATAATTTATTCATTCAATTTAAAAGACCATTCCTATTTAGTAGAAATGATCTAAATATTTATATAGATTTTTATGCTAATGAATTAAATATAGCTTCACATGTAGTTAAATATTCTCTTGATTTAGGTTGTAATAAATAAACATGTTCACTTTCATAAAGTGGATTTAAATAATAAGGATATTTTTGTAAGAAATCTTTCAATGTTACTTTTATTGAATCATCTTCATAATAATATTCACCTTTTGAAGCATCTTCATCAAATTTACTTGCTACGCTTTTTAAAGTTGGTGAATATCCTATACTTCTTGCGTTTTGATAAGCGTTATCTTTATCTAACATAAAGTTAATAAATTTATTTGCTAAATCGTAGTTTTTACTTGTAGTAGGAATTACCATACTATCAAAAAAAGCAGAAGTAGTTTTAGGAACATAGACATTAAAATTAATATCATTATTTCCTTCATCATAAGATAGATATAAAGCATCAAAGAAGTCACCTAATTGTGTATAGCAAAAATCTAATTTACCATTAGCGACATTTCTTTTTAATGAATCGTTACCAAATTCATCAAATTTATTTTCTTTTAAGGCTTTTATACAATCGTTTTTTATTTGACTTGATAAATCATTTTCTTTTGATCCATCATAACTAGTTATATTTGGATCATAACCTTTAGACATTAAATATGAGCTTACTATCCATCTAGCTGTATCATACATTCCTATTTTAACTTTTGATTTAAATAGATTTCTATTCCATAAACCTTCAAAGCCTTTTTCTTTTAATACAGTTTCTACTTCACTATTTTTAGTAGAATATATTAATGAATAACTTCCCCAAAAATAAGGCATGTAATAGGAATTAAATTGATTACCATTATTATCTAACATATATTGGTTAATGATATTAGATAAGCCATCATTAAATATAGTTGTGTAATTTGATAAGTTTTTATACTCGCTATTATTTACATCAATTTTATTTAAATAGCCTTCATTATAAAGTTGATTAACTGTATAGTCACCAGGTATAGCAACATCATATGAAGTGGTATTAGATGTTATTTTTTGATACATAGCTTCTGAAGAAGTAACATCTTCTTCAACCACTTGGCAATTATATGTTTTTTCAAATTTTGTTAGTAAGTCTTTATCAATATATTCACCCCAGTTTAATAGATATAAAATTGTTGAAGGTGTTGATAAATAAATTCCTGCAAATATAGTAAATCCAAGTAAGAATACAGTAAATATAATTACTACCTTTTTCATCTTTTCTTAGCTCCTTTTTTAGCTGAACGAGTAGAAAATATAAATACAATTACTAAAGTAACAAATGTTAATAATGCGTTAAATGCATAACTACCAGCTGAGAAATTTTTCTTTGTATATGAAGAATATACATAGTTAGAAAAATTAGTAAATCCATTACCTTGAGTGTAAAATGAAATTACAAAATCATCAATTGATAAAGTAAATGCAATTAATGCCCCAGTTAAAATAGCAGTTGATAAAGAAGGAATAACTACTTTAAATAAAGCCTTAAAAGGTGAACATCCTAAATCCCTACTAGCTTCATATAAAGATTCATCAGTTTGTTCTAATTTAGGTAATATCATCATTATTACATAAGGTACAGTAAAAAACACATGTGCCACTAACATTGTAGCAAAACCAAATACATTAGGAATTAATGGCTTAATTAAAGAAAATATGATCATTATAGAAATACCAGTGACTATTTCAGAATTTAACATAGGAATTTCATTTAAAAAATCCATCACTTTTCTACTTCTTTTAGATAATGCATTAATACCAATTGAAGAAAATAATCCAATAATTGTTGCTAAAAATGTCGCCCATAAGCTAACTAAAAGTGAATCTACAATACTTGTAGCAAGTTGTTTATTAGTAAATATTTCTTTGTAATTATCAAAAGTAAATCCACCCCATGCTAACGGTGTTATAGAATTAGCACTACTATTAAAAGATTGATACACAATTATGAATATAGGAATATACATAATTGAAAATACAAATAGTACAAATATAACTTTTAAAATACTAAAAATAGTATTCTTCCATGGATACTTTTCTAGCATATTGAAGTCCCCTTTTTCTTTTTATGATTAGATAATCTAAATAATAATAAAACTAAAATAATAATTAAAGATAAGATAATAGAAAGTAATGAACCAAAATTATAGTTATTTTTTTCAAATACAGATTGAATTAAATTACCTATAAGTCTTATTTTTCCTTGACCAATTGTTTGGGAAATAGCAAATCCTGTAGCAGCAGGTAAAAACACCATAATAACACCTGAACTTACCCCAGCTAATGATAAAGGAAGAGTTACTTTAAAAAATGTTTTAACTGAATTAACGCCTAAATCTTTACTTGCTTCAATATAAGATTTATCTAATTTTTCTAGTATTGTGTAAATAGGAAATATCATAAATGGTAAATATGTAGTAACACTAACAAATATTACAGCTTGATATGAACCTACTAAATCAAGAGCTTTTAATGCATCAGTTGAAAATAAACGTAACCAAGAAACTATTCTTAGCATTGAATTAGACCACATTGGTAATATTAAAAGTAAAAGTAAGAACATTTTATTTTTAATTTTAGAAAAGGAAATAAAATAAGCGACTGGATATCCTAATAATATACAAATAATAACTGTTATTAAAGCGACAAATATGGAATTTCCTATCGCTTTTAATATTGAAATATCATTTAATCTAGCATAGGATTCAACACTAGCTATACTAGAAGAAAAATCTATACCATTAGATGACATAAAAGTAAGTATTAACATTAATATTAAAGGTAATACTACTAAGCATATTAACCATATAAAATATGGAATAGCTAAATACTTAAATCTTTTCATTTTATTCAAGTTCCTCTAATTGTTTTCTAGCTTCATATCTTAATTTTTGAATAAATTCAGGTTGAACTTCATCTTCAACTTTCATTAAATGGATTTCATACCAGTCTACTTTAAGTCCGATGATATCACCAACTTTAACATTTTGATAATCTTGAACCATAACTGTTTGACCATTTATATCAACCCATAAGTCAAAACTTACACCTGTAAAGGCGGATTTAATTACTTTTCCTTGTAAAATAGCGTTATCTACATCATCTAATACTATATCAAAATCTTCAGGACGAATAACTGCATCAACAATTTCTCCAGGTATAAATGTTGTAACATATGTTTTAAATTGTTCACCTAAAAAATATACTTTTCTACTTCCTAAAAATTTACCCTCAAATACGTTAGGATTTTCATAATTAGCTAATAATTTAGCTTTGTTTTCTGATTTAGATTCAACATAAATGTTTTCAGGTTCAATTGAAATTCCAATTGTATCACCAACATTTACCTTTTCTTCTGATTCTATTTCAATTATCTTATCTTCAACTTTAGCGTTTATAAGATACTTATTTTCTTCATATTTACACGAAATTACTTCACCATTAATTTTAGAATCATTAGGAGGAACAATATCAATACCTTGTCTTTCTACAATTACAAATATGTCATCACCAGGATGAAAATCTAAAGCTGATACTTTAAATGTTTTATTAAATATTTGAAGTCTTTTTACTTCAGAATAGACACCTCTAAAGATATTAACTTCCCCAATAAATGTGGCGACAAATCTATTTACAGGTGTGTTATATATGTCTTCAGGTCTACCAAGTTGTTGGATTTTACCTTGATTCATAACAACAATAGTATCTGACATTACCATAGCTTCTTCTTGATCATGAGTAACAAAAATAAAAGTAATGCCTAATTTTCTTTGTAAATCTCTTAGTTCAAGTCTCATGCTTTTTCTTAATTTTAAATCAAGAGCTGATAAAGGTTCATCAAGTAATAAAATTCTAGGTTTATTTACAATAGCTCTAGCTATAGCTATACGTTGCATTTGACCACCAGATAAACTAGAAATAGATCTATTTTCATATCCTTCTAGATTAACTAATTTTAAAGATTTAATAACTTCTTCACGAATTACATCTTCTTTAAATTTACGATTTTTAATTTGATTTATCATTTCAAAGTATTTATCTTGATTAGAAATATCAGTAAGTATTTTCTTTTTAAATACTTTGTATTTAGCATTGTCATCAAAATTATTTAAATTGTAATCTAAATTATTAGATTTGATTAATTGATCAACATCCTCTTTACAATCTTTAAA